>NZ_WBKL01000115.1:0-82427 GCF_015714705.1 Nostoc sp. NZL
AGGGGGCAGGGGGCAGGGGAAAAATACTAACTTCTGACTCCGAACTCTTAACTCCTGTACAGACGCGATTAATTGCGTCTCCTAACTCAGCACTCAGCACTAAAAAAGGGGGAGAGAGCAGGACATAAGCCGGGTTCTGTTCTCTTGTGAGGGCAGTTATCTATCTGGGACGCCTGTTACCAGACGCCTCAAGCGGCTCTCGTTGAGCGGAACTGGTAAAAGACCAACCGTAGTTCCTATCGCCTTGCTCCCAACCGGGGTTTACCGAGCCAGTACCTCTCGATACTGCTGGTGCGCTCTTACCGCACCTTTGCACCCTTACCAGATCAATTAAAAATGTAAAATTAAAAATTAAAAATTGATTGCTCATTTTACATTTTTAATTTTTAATTTTTAATTGTCCTGGCGGTATCTTTCTGTGGCACTATCCTCACGATCGCTCGCACTGGACGTTATCCAGCAAGTTTGGTCTTTCGGGAGTCCGGACTTTCCTCAAACCAGTAACTATGACTGATCTGCAACCGCCTGCGCCTACTCTCTCCTTAGATCCAGTTTACTGTTGACGTAGCATGTTGACATGGCATTACTTTTTTTTATTCCAAGGTAGAGCGTAAGTCCAAGGTAGTTTCCTAATTGTGAAAGGACAATTGATAATGCTAATGGGAGGAAAATCACGACCTGGGGCTAGACCTAAACGCACCTCAGATATCCGTAGCACCAGTTGTAAGGAAAAGTCCAACTCCTTTCTTCTGTTAATAAAGTCGTTGTACAACTTTTTTTGCCCTTTTTGTAGCCCATTGATATCAATTAGTGGTTTTTTTGCTGAATAGGTTCCAGCGACTTGATCGCGCTCGAAAACATCTTCTGCTGTTACCGTTTCAGAAAGTGTTTTCTTGGGGGCAATTAGGCTAGGACTTTGGGGTACTGCTAAGTCGCGGGTTAAGTCTGGTGATTTCCGAATTACGCGGCGCGATTGCTTGCTATGTTCAACTACTAGAGAACTGTTGTCCCAGTCAACGTATACAGCAACATTATCAGATTTATTTTCAATGCTAATTCCTAAATCTTTCAAATCGTCAATTGGGTATGAAGATTTGAGTTTAAAGGAAATCCCAATTTTATCGTCGAGATTTTGTTCTTTGAGTTGTTCGTCAACGATTCCTTTTTTAAACTCAAATTTAATTTGGTCATCTATGGATTCAACCATGCGGTTAAAAACGTAGGAAATACCGATAATATAAATCGTCAAAACTACTAAATTCTGGTCGCTACTCCTCATAACTCAGAATCTTAACTCCCGGTGCTAATGAATATATATTTGACCCACCGTCCATCTACAATCTTTAATTACGCTTGATTGTTACAGAATTTTGTAGCCAGCCCCGTCGCCAAAAAAAGAATAGCAAACCAAGTGCGATCGCTCCCATCACTGCCAAGCTAATTGGGTAGCCCCAATACCAATTCAACTCAGGCATATTATATGGCGATTTTTCAGTATTGAAATTCATACCATATATTCCTGCAACAAAAGTTAGTGGGATAAAAATTGATGAAACCACCGTTAGCACCTTCATGATTTCATTCATTTTGTTGCTCACTGCCGAAAGGTACACATCCATTAATCCAGATGCTAGCTCTCGATAAGTTTCCACCATATCCATCACTTGCACTGTATGGTCATAACAATCTCGCAGGTAGATTCGTACCTCTTCGCCAATCAGTTCGCTACCATCTCGAATTAAAGAATTAATTGCATCTCGCTGGGGCCAGATAGCACGACGCAGTTGCAGTAATTCTCGCCTAATTTTATAAATATTTTGTAGTGTTTGTGGGGTAGGTTTAACTATTACTTCCTCCTCTAACTCTTCGATTCGCTCCCCATAAAGCTCCAGTACTGGGAAAAAGCCATCAATAATTGCATCTAACACGGCGTAAGCTAAATAATCCGCTCCCTGTTTACGGATGATTCCTTTGTTTTTTTCAATCCGCGATCGCACCGCTTCAAAGCAATCATGTTCTGGTTCTTCTTGTACTGTCAACAAATAATTTTTCCCTAAGATCAAACTCACTTGTTCGCTGTGAAAACCACAAGTTCTTTCCTTTGGTACTACCATGCGAGCAATGAATAGCAATTGGTCTTCATAATCCTCTGTTTTAGGACGCTCCGGTACATTAACTATATCTTCTAAAACTAGAGGATGTAACTCAAAAACGTTACCCAATCGTTGTAATATGTCTTGACTGCCTAAACCTTGTACGTCTACCCAAGAAATTGATTCGCTATCAAGATATGGGATACATTCTTCTGGAGTTACTATTTGTTTATGGATGAAATTGGTTTGATTATAGTCAATCAAGAAAATTATCGGTGGTGGAGCATCTGCATCAATAAAAATGGTTCCAGGTATAGTCCCTGGTTGGTGATAGAACTCATCTTCATATGGTCTATTTACTACTTTGGGAAGGCGACGCAGTTTTCGTGCCATGCAATATTACCTAATAGTTATTAGTTATTAGTTATTAGTCATTGAGTAAAAATAATTGACTCGTAGCAACTGATAACTTACACACAATTTTACAAAAATTAATACAAAGAGGGCAATTTCTAGATTAAGCAATTATTTAGGTTGCTAATTTGGTCATCAACATTTTTTTGGTAGTTAGTTGTACTCATAACTAAGCACTGAAAAGTTTCATAATTACAGCTATTTTCAGTTGTAAGGGCAAAGCAATGCTGTACCCCGACAATACGTGTGCTTTAAATAGATGAAAACTGCTGTAAGTTTATTTGTGTTCAGTGAGTTACCAGCAATACAGATAACATATTGCTTCTGAATCAGCAATGGTCAGTATAAAAAAACAGTTTGCCTTGGCAAGACAAACTGCTTAAAAAATATTTATCTGGGTGAGCAGAAGTTAGAACATGCCCATGCCGCCCATGCCGCCCATGCCACCCATGCCGCCCATACCGCCCATACCGCCCATATCAGGGGCAGCAGCGGCGGATTTCTTCTCCGGCTTTTCAACAACGATCGCTTCGGTGGTTAAGACCAAACCAGCAATGGAACCAGCGTTTTGCAAAGCTGAACGCACGACTTTGGCAGGGTCGATAATCCCGGCAGCGATCAAGTCTTCAAATTCTCCGGTAGCAGCGTTGTAGCCAATGTTGAAGTCGCTATCTCGGACTTTTGAGACGATAACAGAACCTTCTGCACCAGCGTTATCTGCTATTTGACGCAAGGGAGCTTCTAGCGCTCGTTGGACTATATCAGCCCCAATTTTTTCTTCTTCGTTTTCTAAGCTGTTTTTAATCGCTTCTACCGTCTTAGCTAAGTGAATTAAGGTCGTTCCACCACCAGGAACAATACCTTCTTCCACGGCGGCTTTAGTAGCGTTCAGCGCGTCTTCAATCCGCAGTTTACGGTCTTTGAGTTCGGTTTCGGTTGCCGCACCCACTTTAATCACTGCCACACCGCCAGCGAGTTTGGCGATGCGTTCTTGCAGTTTTTCTTGATCGTACTCAGAATCGGTTTCTTCCAACTGCCTGCGAATTTGAGCAATCCGCTTTTGTACTTCTGGCTTAGTGACACTGCCAGCTACAATGGTGGTGCTTTCTTTGTCAATAGTGATTTTGCGAGCAGTTCCCAGCGCTTCTAGAGAAGCGGTATCCAAGCTTAAGCCAATTTCTTCAGAAATCAACTGTCCATCGGTGAGAATAGCAATATCTTCTAACAAAGCTTTGCGGCGATCGCCAAAGCCAGGCGCTTTAATTGCAGCCACAGCAAGTACACCCCGCGCTTTGTTCACTACCAAAGTTGCCAAAGCATCACCTTCGACATCTTCCGCGATGATCAGCAAGGGCTGACCAGAACGGGCGACTTTTTCCAACACTGGTACTAAATCTTGGATGCTGCTGATTTTTTTGTCAGTAACCAAGATGCGGGCGTTTTCAAATTCGACTATTTGCCGCTCGTTGTTGGTGACGAAGTAGGGTGAAATGTAACCCCTGTCAATCTGCATCCCCTCAACTACTTCTAGTTCTGTGGTGAGGGATTTAGATTCTTCAACGGTAATGACACCATCTTTGGTGACTTTTTCCATTGCTTGGGCTAACATTTGGCCAACTTCTTCATCGTTACCAGCAGAGACAGTTGCAACTTGAGCGATCGCACTTCCTTCTACTGGCTTGGCTACCCTGGCAATTTCTTTTACCAGTGCCTCAATAGTTTTGTCGATCCCGCGTCTCAAGCTAACCGGGTTACTACCTGCCGCGACGTTCTTCAAACCTTCCCGAATCAAGGCCTGTGCTAAAACTGTGGCAGTGGTTGTACCATCCCCAGCGACATCTTTAGTTTTTGAGGCCACTTCCTGGATGAGTCTTGCACCAGTATTTTCCAAAGGATCTTCTAATTCAATTTCCTTGGCAACAGTGATACCATCGTTGACAATTTGAGGTGCGCCAAATTTTTTCTCTAAAAGGACATTGCGACCTTTGGGCCCCAAGGTGATTTTTACGGCATCGGCAAGGGCGTTAACACCCCTTTCTAGAGCTCGCCGCGATTCCTCGTCAAATGCAATAATTTTCGCCATGTTTTATTTCTCTAGCGCTTCCATTAGACAATTTAGCACTCACAGAGCAAGAGTGCTAATCTTCCAAGCGGCTCAAGTTACAAATGGAAATAAAAAAAATTGATTAATATACAGGTGATGCTCATATTAGATACAGGCAGTAATGCTTGAATTGGGAGATGAATCTAGACAACTCCCTTAAGTTCCTTGGTATTGCCGACCCTAGCGGCACCGGCTGGTTGGCGGTAGTATTTACGTTTCTCTTGGCTTGGCTTGTAACGTGGCGTTTAATTCCGACAGTACGCAAATTCGCCTTGCGGGTAGGTTGGGCGGACCAACCCAACGCACGACGGCTCAATCGAGAACCTTTGCCCAATGCAGGGGGGCTAGCTATCTACGCAGGTGTGATTGCCGCGCTGGTATTAGCTAGCCTCTTACGACCTATCGAACTGCAAAATGTACTGGCTCAGGTGCTCACTATTCTGTTGGGGGGTTCGATATTAGTCCTTGTGGGCTTTATCGACGATCAGTTCGGCTTACCGCCCTCTGTTCGATTGTGGGCGCAAATTGTTACGGCACTGTTGCTAGTAGCTAATGGCATTAGTGTCCAAGTTATGTTTGGTACACCCATTGACTCGCTCCTGTCCATGTCGCTAACCGTGCTATGGGTGGTAGGAATTACCAACGCCATCAACTTGATGGATGGTATGGATGGCTTGGCAGGAGGAATCAGCTTTATTACCGCCATGAGTTTGTTGGGGGTTGCAGCCCAATTTAACAATCGTGCAGCGGCAATCTTGGTACTTGCAGCCTTGGGGGGTGCAGCACTAGGCTTTTTGCGCCATAACTTCCATCCATCACGGATTATTATGGGTGATGCCGGAGCATACTTTTTCGGCTATGTGCTGGCAGCAACTAGTATTTTAGGCAAACTGCAACAAAACACAGTTTATGCACTAATTCCCACGGTTTTATTTCTGTTGTTACCAGTGCTAGACACCACTCAAGTATTTGTGCGGCGGCTACTAGCAGGAAATAACCCTCTCAGTACTCCAGGGAAAGATCACCTGCATCACCGCTTACTTGCCTGGGGACTCTCCCAGCGCCATGCTGCGTTCACGCTTTGGTCAATTACCTTAGTTTTCAACTTGCTGGCAATGAGAATACAAGGCATGAGTTTGGCTGTGATGCTGGCTACCGCCAGTAGCATTATCCTTCTTTTGGGTTTTACTGTTTGGCAAAGGATACGCCAACAGCCTTAGTTGCTTGTAGGGTGAGCATTGCAATGCTAGCCCTACTATGGATTATTCTCTGTATGGCAGCGATATTTATGACGGGCTATTCGGTCATACACAATTGTGCCTTGATCTAATTTTAGATTTTAAATTTTGGATTTTAGATTGAAAATTCAATTGCCCTGAGTTCGCGCAGGTGCACTTTGCTTGTGTCGTTGCAACTTCAGTCGCCAGATAAAATCGGTGCGTTACACCGAAGGCTAACGCACGCTACGAAAATTACTATTTAGGCCATCACCATGCCACCATCGACGTTAAAGACTTGTCCGGTGATGTAGTTGGCGGCGGGATCGGCAGCGAGGAAACGCACCATCCCAGCGACTTCTTCGGGCTGACCGAAGCGACCGAGGGGGATGTATTTCAGAATATCTTCGGGGTTGTTGAGATCGCTGGTCATGTCGGTGGTGATGAATCCAGGCGCGACGGCGTTAACGGTGATACCGCGTGTAGCTAGTTCTTTGGCAACGCTTTTGGTGAATCCGATTACACCTGCTTTGGCGGCGCTGTAATTAGACTGACCTGGGTTGCCCATTTGCCCAGCAACGGAGGTAATGTTGATGATCCGTCCCGATCGCTGCTTCAGCATGATTTTACTGACGGCGCGTGTACATAAGAAAACACCAGTTAAATTAAGGTCTATCACAGCTTGCCAATCTTCTGGCTTCAAACGCAAAAGCAGTGTGTCGCGCGTAATACCTGCGTTATTGACCAAAATATCCACGCGGCTAAACTTTTCCATGACGGCGTTAACTAGTGCGTCTACTTGATCGCTTTTAGAAACGTCAGCCTGGATAGCGATCGCCTGACCTCCCGCATTTGTAATTTCTGTAACAACTGCCTCAGCAGCTGCACTCGAACTGGCATAATTGACAACTGCGATCGCTCCCTGTGTGGCTAATTCAACTGCGATCGCTCGGCCAATTCCTCGTGATGCACCTGTGACAATTGCGACTTTATCTTGTAATAGTGTCATTTAATGTTCCTCAATCTTAGAAATACCGCGCTAATTATCTTAGGGTGATTTAGGGAACATCTGAATATTGTCTCGATCAAATATCTATAGTTATTTCTCTGTTATCTAGATGAATAACTTGAAGCAATACAAGTAAATCGGCGTAAATAATTGTCGCGGGGATAAGGCAAGAGGCAATAGTTATAAGGGTTAAAACCCTTGTTCATTTTTCTTCATATAGTTTGATTTTATTGTGCCAACTTACTTATTGTTGATTTAATTTATAGCTGGGATGCCGAGTAGCCTGTCGTCATCGCCCGACTGCATAGACTAGGAAGTGTTGCAGCTACAACCGTCGTAGACATTACTTTCGTGAATGCCCTGTATAGTTAGTTATTTGATTGGTCAGCATAAGTTTAAATACATATCTAATGCATATACACAAACGAGAATAATATATATATTTTATTATAATTATTTAAGATTTTTGTTTGTAAATCAATCTACATTGACTAATCTAATCCTTTCCCAACAAAAACCCATAAACCTATACCGATTTTATTTTCTAAGAATTACTATTGAAACAAACAATTGAAAATCGGTGTCTGTCACATGGCAACTAAAAAGCAATTTAACAGCTTTGAAGAGATGCTGTCTGCTTCTGATGTACCTGTATTAGTAGATTTTTACGCTGACTGGTGTGGCCCATGCCAAATGATGGTGCCAATTTTAGAGCAAGTCAATGCCCAACTCAAGGATCGCCTACGAATTGTCAAAATTGACACGGAAAAATACACTGATTTAGCCACGCAGTATAAAATTGCCTCTCTCCCAACCTTAGTACTGTTTAAGCAGGGTCAGCCTGTGGATCGGATAGAGGGAGTGATGCAAGCACCGCAGCTGGTTCAATATCTACAAACAAAGATTTAATACCATTAATAATTTGGATTTTAGCTGCCAGAGGCGCGAAAGATCGCGTCTTTTTTAGTGGGGCGCACAGCTAGCTGTAGCCCTACAAATCACCGAGTAAAATCTTAAGTAAATGTTAAGCATATCTACTTATACGTCTAGAGAAAGTAGTTTAGAAATTGAGGCGGCTATATTGTATAGATATAACAAAATATCTTGACAAGCAAAGCAATCTATGAGTAAGAAGCAGGAAAGGCCTGACAAATCCTATATTTGGGTAAATATTGATTTTGATAAAGTTCAACATAGAATAAATGCGGTGACTGGCCAGATTGAGCGGGTTATACAAAAGCACCAACTTTCAAATCAAGCTGGTAAATCAGGCAAAAGAAATAATTAGGTTATCTGTAGGGCGATGCCTACGATGGGCTTAGGGTTATTCACTTTGTTTTTAGTGTAGCGATTGATTGCACTAGTTTTGGACAACAGATTTTGGACAAAGCAACTATATTTTTGTAAAACACCAATATTATTCGATAATCGTCCACCGAATTTCTACTTATTTATTAGTAATTATTTTATCCTCGACACTCCTAAAAAGGAGTGTTATTTTTGGGAGGATATCTGCTTGCTAATTATGCTGTGAAAGGGTGTGAAGAAATGATGGGATGGCTATTTGGAAGCCTTGTTAAACAATTTGAAGGTGCAGCTAAAGAAGTTGTAAGAGAGAGTAGTAAAGAAATAGCTGACTTGTTTGATGACAAACTTTATCCTTTAGCCGACAAGCTTGATTATATAGCTCAAGAAAGCATTAATCATGCAATAGAAAGAACTGAGGAATTAGAAAGTAAGGTTAAAGCTGACATTGAATATCTGTTGAATACAGCAGATGAAAAAGTTAAATATAACCTGGAGAAAATAGATAAAATTCGTGAAAAAGCCCTCACGGAGACTATTAGTAAAACTAATTTTTATCTAGAAAACAGAATTAATCAAATGTCATTAGCTGTAATGCAGGCGATTAGCTTGTCTCAAAACAGCATTGAGCAGAGTTTGCAGAGAATAGAATATTTGGAAAATAAGTTATTTCAAGATGCTAATCAAATAGTTGATAAAATATCCAAACTCATAGATGGCAAACTTGAACTAATTCGGAATGAGTTAAAAAAATATTTAATTCACGGTTTACCCAGTCCTCTTGATAAATGTAGACAAAGGCTCAAAATAGCATGGAAGCCGGGTGGTCTATTTTCTGATATTGAGCTTTATGAGTTAAGCGAGTGCTATGAACTGAGTAAGCTAGATGAGAAAACATCTATTGACGAGGTATTAAAGATTTATGGACAATTACAACAAAATGCCGCTATGATGGCTGCTTTAGTAAGAAATTCTCCAGAATTGAAAAACCGAGCTATTAAAAACTGGATAAAATATGGTTTGCTTTGTAAATTTTGGCGTAGAATAATGAACAATTATGACTTTGAAAATAATTTCATATTAGAGTATAAGTCTTCACAAATATTTTTAATAGATAATCAATAAAATAAACAAACTTTTATTTATGTTCAAAGCAGGTAATGATAGCTGGAAAACACCATTAGGTTATTACGAAAAAGCAATTGAAGAACTCAGGCGTAGCCGTGAAGAGTTGCAGGATATGAAAGCAAATAATAATAATTTGCATAATATTGAATCAAATCTTGCAAGCTTTCAAACGGAAATAAAGGAATTAAAATCTGAGCTTCAGACTATGCAGGAACGATTGGCAAATACTGAAGAAACGGCAATAAAAGCTCAGATAAATTTAGCTGAGACTCAAAAAGCCTCACTAGCTGCTCAAGCTGAACTACAAGCTTTGAAAGAAATTATGACTGATGAACAAAAGTCGAATTATAGAATTATCGAAGAATTAGTTCAAATTAAAGAGCAAATATCTCAATTGCCATCTCAAGTTGTGGAGACAGATTCGCAAACATCAATTATTAAATCTTTATCAGATGTGCAGTTACATCTGTCTCAATTGGCAACAGAATTAACTCTTGTATCTCATACTTCTGGTATTGATTACAGAAAATTGCAGGAATTCCTAGCAGAACAAAAATGGCAGGAAGCTGATAAAGAAACCTACTGTACTATGCTCAAAATATGTGAGCGTGAAGAAGAAAGCTGGTTAGATGATGGAGAAATAAAAAGATTTCCTCGTCATGACCTTTATATTATTAATAAGCTCTGGGTTCAATATAGTGAAGGTAGATTCGGTTTTAGCGCCCAACAACGTATTTGGCAAGCCAAAAAAGATTGTAAGCGCTTTGCTTATAAAGTTGGATGGCTAGCAAGTCTTGCCAATAATGAATGGGTTAAATATGAAGAATATACTTTCAGTTTAGACGCACCTAAAGGACACTTTCCATCTATATCTCGGTTAGTGGGTTTAGATTCTACAAACCTTGGTGGGGTTCAGCATCGAGTAAAGATTTTTTTGTCACGATACTAGTACTTGACTACTAAAGATAGCCTGGTTCTCTGTAAGGATGTACAACGTATCGGCAGGATAAGCAATGAAATGGATGATGCTGGTTTCAGGCATGGGGCGATAGTTTGCCATTGCAAGGAGGGTATCGACCATACCACCAAAGCTTAAACCGTTTTCATCGGGTGCAAAGATTGGTTTTGTAAACAGAAAGCTTGCCCATAGATTCCTGTGGCTGAAAAGGTCAGTAATTACTTCTTCACCATCAAACTCATTGAACCGACGCTGCCAAACCAAGGCAGCAAAGAGTTCTTGGGGAGAATAGGATTTCGCAATCGATTGGATTTTGCCTAAATCAAGCATCACATTGACGGTAAGTAATATTTTTAACAAAACATTTGTAACTACCCTTGCAGTTTATTTACCCAGTGGCTGCTATTCTTATAGTTACTTCGGTCTGTCATAGCAGATAGATTATCCTCAATAATGTTTTAATTTATGAGCGCTCATATACCATCGTGGTAATGTGGGTGCTTTTACTTTATCGCTCATGGCAAAAATCCGGTTGAATTTTGAGGCGATGTCTGGTGTTTAATACACTAAGCTGACAGTGAAGCTTTAACTTGACCAAAACGGCGATCGCGACTTTGGTAGCTCAACAAAGCCTGATAAAATGCTTCTCTATTAAAATCTGGCCAAAGAATATCGGTGAAATACATCTCTGTATACGCCATTTGCCATAAGAGAAAATTACTCAATCGCATCTCACCACTGGTACGAATCAGCAAATCGGGTTCTGGAGTATCTGCTGTGTAGAGATGTTGTTCTACAAGACTTTCATTCACTTCTTGGGGACTGAGTTCGCCCTGTTGCACGAGTTGAGCGACTTGACGACAAACTCTGGTAATTTCGTTGCGGCTACCGTAGTTGACTGCAACAGTGAAGTGGATTGCTTGATTGTTCAACGTCTCTGTCATTGAACGTTCCATTTCCGTCTGTAGAGACTTGGGTAAAGCGGATAAATCTCCAATAAACGAGATTCGTACTCCTTCACGATGCATCTGAGCTAACTCGCGGTGTAGTAATCGCTCAAACAACAGCATCAGAAAATTCACTTCTTCAACGGGACGCTGCCAATTTTCTGTTGAGAAAGCATAGGCTGTCAACGCTTTAACTCCCCAATCCTTGCAGCAACGCAATAGTTCTTTGAGCGTTTTTGCTCCTTGGCGATGTCCGGCGATGCGCGGTAATCCTCGACTGTTTGCCCATCGTCCGTTACCATCCATGATCACGGCGATATGTTGGGGTATTTTTTGGGGGTTTAAATTGGTGGGTAAATTTGATTTGTTATTTGTCATTTGTCCTTTATTTTTAACTAATTTCTAATTTCAAATAAATCTTGCAAATACTCTGGTGTGAGGCTATTATTCCAACTCCACAAACGATGCATTGTGTAGGTGAAGGTGAAGAAGAGAGTTGTTTTGTTGGTTAATGACCAAGCATTCCAGTTGAGGGTAGCCATCATTCGGCGGAGAGTACGCATGAGGTTATTACGCTGATAGTTTTGCGTTAGCGAAGCTCACCGAAGGTATCGCGTTTTGATCAGCGTGCGTCCAATTCGCATCAACCCAGTATCAGGAAAAGCCCAGACTCCAAACCCCCAGAATTTGGTCATGTGGTTGATTTCATCCTGTGCTAGTTCCTCTAAAACATCCTGGAGTGCGCCAGTAGTGTGAGCCATCAACCAAATATAAAGACAGGTAGCACCGTATTCTGTGGCAATGCGGTGTAAACCGTGGCGATATAAGTCTTCGTAAGCGTCATCTGTAGGAAGATAGCTTCTAACAGTCCGAAGTTTTGGAGTAATTTTCTCGCCTGTTAATTGGGTGTAGATTTTGATTAATGCAGGTGTGTGCTGACGTTCTTCCTTTTCCCACAAACCAAGTTCTAGCAGTTCACCATCTTCACCGACAGTTCCACCAACAAACCGAGCCATTTGAGGATGCAATTTTTCCAAATACTGCCGACTTGTTTGGGTATAGCCGCGAATCGGAGCTTCTGTGTCCATCGCACCTATCAAGATAGATAAAAATACCTCTGCATCTAAGCCGATAATTTGATTGCGGTTAATCGTTTGCCAATCAATGGGTTTCCAGGGACGCGGTTGGGGATTAGCAAACTGTATCAGTAAATCTTCTAGACGGTCATGTAGTTTTTCGACTGTAATATATTTGTTTATGAGTGAATCAATGCGGCGCTGTGTTTGCGAGTAATGAGGACTGGAATAGCTTTGACCTGCTAAGTCTTCTGCGATTGGGCTGTTGTTCTTAAGCATATTTTTATACTTAAATTTTTATCTCTATGCCCAATAGCCTAAGCGATCGCACTTTGTTTTGTCAGTCGGCTGAAGTCGGCAGTTTTATGTGATGCAGTTGCAAAAGTCGGGGAAAAAGTCTTTAGTGTCGTTGTAGTAACCTGCAATTATAAATGCCTAAATCTGCAATCAAGGTATTTTCAAACCAGGATTAACGGACTCTTAATCAGCAACGCCAGACATACTGTCCCAGTACTTTTTCTAAATTTTTTACGTCAGACTGTCTGACAAAACTTTTCACTTCAACAACAATTCTTTGAAATCCCTTCTCGGCACTTATAAGGCGTTCTGCTCCCAAATCAGCCGATAAACTCTTTTTCCCGATTTGAAGTCACGATAAGAGCCTAGTCAGGGCGATCGCTCTCTCCCCTGACTAGGCTGAAACAGGACGTAGCGTTACCAGGGCCCCCAGATAGCAAAGGTTATTCCTGGACTCTGTGTGTTGACAAACATCGTCTGACCATCGGGAGAGAAGCAGACACCGGCGAACTCTGATGTGTTGAGGGCATTCTTAGCAAACTTATAAAGACTGCCACTAGGAGTAATGCCCAGAATGTAATCCGTTCCATCCCCATCTTCACAGAGGAAGATGTCCCGGTTGGGGAAAACCACAAGATTGTCTGGATTGTCTAGGACACTAGAATTGTTGGGTTCAATATAGAGTTCAACGCTATTATTAGCGGGCGAATAACGCCAAATCTGCCCATTTCCAGAACTACTACCACTCTTGCAGGTGAAGTAGACATAACCACCACCATAAAAGATGCCTTCCCCACCTGAAAACCTGGCGGCACCGCTGTTATACCCTGCTGTTCTGACAGTATCAGATGTGGGATCAGGATTGCTAATCTGTACCCAGTTCACTGTCCTAGGCGTATTTTTTGGGAAACCCGTAGCTGTGTTGATTCCAGACGACCCTATAATCCTTAAAGCGTATAGCGAGCCGCCAGCACTCAGGTTGTTGGTTTGGTTGGGAATGAAGCGGTAGAAAAGCCCATCACTCCGGTCTTCTGTCATGTAGATATACCCTGTGTTGGGGTCTACAGCAGCAGCCTCGTGATTAAAACGCCCCATAGCGGTTAGTGGGACGGGGGTGACAAAAGTATTTGCACTACTAGGAACTTCAAACACATAACCATGCTTCTTGCCGTTATTGGTTTCAAAAGTTTCCTCGCAGGTTAACCATGACCCTGAAGGCGTAGGGCCACCGGCACAGTTACGAATAGTTCCCGCTAGAACACCCCGATGTTCTACCAGGTTACGGGAAGAATTAACAACCAATTTAGTACAACCGCCCCTCCCATTTGTGTTGTATTTGCTGCCATTGGGAGCGCCCACACCATTGCCAGAAGTACCGAGTTCATGATTGCGAATTAGAATCGTATTGCCATTAGACCCGGCAAAAGCACCCATACCATCGTGACCACCCGGTACTAAGTAACCATCATTCATCGTTTGGCCTGTTTCGGACAGTCTGCGGTAAGTGAATCCTGATGGCAAATCTAATACTCCGTTGGGGTCGGTCACTAAATTGCCGTAGGGACCCGCAGCGATCGCAGGTTTAGCATAGAATGCTTGCAAAGGAGATAGAAGGACAGCACCTGTAGCAGATGCCCCTGCCAGGGTAAAAAACTGACGTCTCGATAGATTCAATGTATACTCCCTGATATTTTGGATGAGGCTTAATTTGTTGCAAATAGCTAGCCTCAATTATCTAGGAAGAGTAAGTTTTTCAAATTAATAAGAGGTTAAAAAAAGATTATTCAATGCATTGAAGTAATACAAATTTATAAACTTATCTCCTTAATGTTTTTTCTTCGGCAAGCGATTATTCGTATGTAATAAGTGAAGTTCCGATTCTATCGTTACAATTATGTAAAATTAATCCAAAAATGACAAAGCTACAAATTGGCTCTCCATCAGAAACAATAATAGACGCTCACAAATACTGGAACGCCACTGGTATTTATCTAGAAATAGGAGCAAGTTATAAGTTTGAAGTACAAGGAGAACAGTTTTGGTATGATGCCAAGATTAGAAGTGATGCAGACGGATATATAAAACCGTGGCTACGTTGGGCTGAGATGTTCCGCAGAAAACCAAACAATAACTGGTTTTCCCTAATTGGAAATATTGGTCAGTCTGGTGAACAAGAGTTCTTAATTGGAAAAAAATTGGAGGAACATAAAGCTACTTCAAGTGGGGAGTTGTTTTGTTATGCCAATGATGTTCCAATTATGTATTTTAACAATCGTGGAACTTTAATTTTGACTATTACAAGATTGAGCTAATTGACAAACGTATTAAAGAACTGGTGATGCTGAATTAAGTTTTTGGGCCGGTAAAGTAGCTTTTGCAAGAGGTCTACTGTGCGTAAGCGTTCGCGTAGCGACAAAAGTATGATCATCGCTCATACTGGCTTTTTCGTGGCACTTGGCAACTAAAACGAGACTTTAATACTTACCGTTGGAATAAACAGCAATCCTTTCAAGAACTTGCTGCTAAATTTTGAATAAAGTTTGTAAAAGTCGGGAAAAAAGTCGGATTTACAGAATCTTATCCGAAAACTCCCGCAACATAACTGTAGAGTGATTTATAGTTGTCCCTAAAATCTGAACTCCCCTCGTCGTTACACAATGGACGCTGAAGCAGCATTAGCATGGTTAGATGCCACAATTCCCCCGCAGACTGGGGAACGGTTGAGCGATTTGCAAAAAGTGATTCTTGTGCAAGTTTGGTTAGGTAGAAAATACTTAGATATCGCTCATTCTTACGGTTGTACGGAAGGACACGCCAAGGATGCTGGTTCTCAGTTATGGAAGCTGCTTTCTAAAGTTTTGCGGGAAAAAATTACCAAAAGTAATTGTCGCGCTACTTTAGAGCGAGTTCTGAGAAAAACTACTGCTATATCATCCAGTCTGATTGATTACTCGCGATCGCCACATCCCACCCCAAAATTAGAGGATACCAATTTTATTGGACGAACAACAGCGATCGCTCACCTGAATACTTTGGTAAATCAAGGATCGAAAGTGATTGTTATCCAAGGTGAAGGCGGTTTAGGGAAAACCACTCTAGCGCAGCAATATCTTCAAACTCAGGGGTTTGACTTGGTTTTAGAACTGCTGATGGCGAAGGAAACGCAGAATATCACCCCCGCAGAACGAGTAGTAGAGGAATGGCTCAAACAAGATTTTGATCAAGAACCTGGGGTAGAATTTGGCGTAACTTTGGGACGACTCAAGCGCCAACTCCACAATCGGCGGATTGGGGTGTTAATCGACAATCTAGAACCTGCATTGGATCAACAAGGTGGGTTAATTGCTTCCCATCGCAACTATGTAGAACTATTGCGGGTGTTGGCTGATGCTAGAGTACAATCTGTTACCTTGATTACTAGCCGCGATCGCCTTTGTGAACCTGGGCTAAATGTGAATCACTATCGGCTTCCTGGCTTAGATCAAAGCGCATGGCAACAGTTTTTTAGCAACCGTGGGTTAGTCATCAACTTGCCAACCTTGCAAATCATGCATCGCACCTATGGCGGTAATGCTAAAGCAATGGGAATTCTCTGCGGTTCAATTCAGGAGGATTTCGACGGCGACATGGCTCTTTATTGGCAAGAAAATCATGCCGATCCTTTAGCAGTAACCGACTTAAAAAATTTAGCGGTTAGTCAAATCAATCGTCTGCAAACCCTCGACCCCCAAGCTTATCGCTTACTTTGCCGTTTGGGATGTTATCGTTACCAAGATATACCGTCCATCCCATCACAAGGGTTGTTTTGTTTACTTTGGGATGTCCCACCTGCTGAACATCGCCAAATCATCGCCTCCTTGAGAAATCGGTCTTTGGTGGAGTGTGATAAGGGTGAATATTGGTTGCATCCCGTGATTCGGAAAGAAGCGATCGCGCGTTTACGCCCCAGCGATGAATGGGAAATTGCCAACCACAAAGCCGCAGAATTTTGGACAACTAGTGTTAAACAAATTGAAACCTTTAAAGATGCTTTGCAAGCTCTGGAAGCATATTATCATTATATAGAAATTAATGAGTTTGAGTTAGCAGGTAAGGTAGTTTTAAAAAGCAGAAATAACCAATGGCAGCAGTTTTTGCCTCTTGGTAGTACGTTGTATCGTATGGGTTTAATTCAACCGATACTTGCGGCAATTAATCAAGTTGTTAACAATCTTGAAAACGACCAAAATCTCAGCGAACTTTATAATATACTGGGTGATTTATATTGGATAACAGGTAAAATTAGTCAAGCGATCGCCTGTCAAGAAAAGACTATTGCTCTGGCAACGCAAACACTCAAATCACTTGTACCTCAGCCAGAAAATAAACATCCAGTTTACTATCTGAGGATGCTAGAGGTAGATTCTTTATTAAGTATTGGTCTTTACAAAATAGATTTGTGGGAACTAGAGGCAGCCACGAATTTATTTCAACAAGTAATTTACCTAGCCCAAAATACTGAGCATCATCGCTGGGCAGAGAAAGCATCAGTTTGTTTAGCTTTGGTGTATTCTTATTTAGGTTTGCGTGATGCCTCCTTTGCATTAGCAGATGTAGCTTATCAGAATATTACAAACGAAAAACTCGTAGAACAAACTGGGCGATTTGTCTATTTCATGCAAATTTTGGGTCAAACCTACGTCAATTTAGGAGATTTTTCCCAAGCAAATCAAATATTTCACCAAGCTTTGACCTTTGCTGAAGAAAGTCACTATATGCAGGTAAAAGCAAAAATACTCAATGGTTTAGCAGAAATTAATCGGCAACAAGCAGATGTTGAATTAGCCCTAGTTCATCATAGAGAAGCCATCGAACTTTTGGATAAAATAGGTGCTAAGTGTGATTTAGCTGAAGCTTATTTTCAATTGGGTTTAACTTATCAGAAGATGGTAAAGCCTGATGAAAGTCAAATGAATTTTAATAGAGCAATTCAGCTATTTACTGAAATCAAAGCTCCGAAGCAAGTTGAAAAAATTTTAACCTGTGCGGCTCAAAGCTGTGTTAACCATTCCTGCCATTGTTGAGCTGCTTTGTCTCGTTCTGACTCTGGCCCGGCGGGATCATAACTTCCCAAATTCTGCCACAACTGATTCCAGTCCTGCCCTTGGGGTAGTTTACTTACCACAGCCTTAACAATCAAAAAAGCTCGTTCACGAGTGAGGTCATTAGGTGCTTGCAAAAGAGGAATTACCAAAGGCAAAACTTCTTTTCCCCCTCGCATTAGAGGATACATCGAGGCTGTGTAAGGATTGTGCAGGATGTCAGGGTAATCATCAAGGGTGGTAACCAAAGCAGGTAATGAGCGTTTATCTCCTAATTGGTGTAAAGCAGTGGCAGCACGGGCACGCACTTCTGGATTAGTATCATGGGTGGCTTGGAACAAAGCATCGGCACTGGCAGGATCAGCAATTTCGCTCAGTCCTTCAGCTGCAAGACGACGGGTACGGGGGTTGGAATGAGTCAAGGCTTCCAACAAAATGGGGGTAGCTTGTTTGCCTAAACTGATCAATTCACCCAGAGCCAAACCGCTAGTGTCTTGATCTGTAGAGTAGAGCCGTACTTTGATCTGCTCCATAGGTGTGGCGGTAGCGTCTTGATTATTCATATACAAATTTCCTCCAATGACGAGTATCAAAACTGTCACGAATATTCCTGCCGTTCTCCAGATCACGGTGTCGCTCCTCCCGCTGCTGGTGCGGCTGGCACTGCTGCTGGCACATGCTCAAAGCTCAAAACGACCCGGCGATTGCCCCGACGATTTGCTTCTGTATCTTGGTTAGTAGTGGCATCAGGGGTAAAGTCTTCGGTTGATCCAGAGCCAATAGTGACAGCACTAATTTGAGCTTCAGCTACACCCTTAGCACGCAGGGCTGCTCCTACTGCCTGCGCTCTGCGTAAAGATAGCTCCAAGTTGTGCCGAGAAGCACCGCCGCGCCTGTCAGCGAAGCCTTCGGGAGTTACTTTTACATCAGGGAAGCGCCGCAGGTAATCTAAGAATGTATCAATCTTGCCTGTTTCGCTGGAACTCAGTTGGTCGCTGTCGAAATCAAAGTAAAAAATAACTGGTTCGTGTACGTAAAAATCTCGATGCTTATCCAAAGCCGCATCAAAAGTGGCGGATTGCCCATCCTGTACTGATGCATGTTCATTCTGAACCACGCCAGACCGGATCTGAAGTCCCCATTTGAGAGCACCATAAGTTGTCATCGTGTCTTCGCCCTTCGCCACTGTCTCGAAATCAAAATTGATATCAGGGTTGGCTGGGTTGATTGACGAGTACCCAGGTGCATCAGTTAGCTCTGCATCTTTAATATCAGTCGGGTCATCGGAACGTTTGTAACCAATAGTGGCTCCACCTGCACCACTGGAAGAAGGTCGGGAAAGTCCAGGAGTTGCGGGATTAGGTTGGGCTGGGTCGTTGCCAAAGGGGTACTGAGCAGGTAAAGCACTTCCTGCTGGGGCATTGGTTCCTACACCACCGTGGGCAGGTGCATCATTGTGCAGTGCGTCTGTGAAATATCCGCCTTCAACTCCCGTGGCAGCATCAGCAGTGGTACGGAGGCTAGCACCACGAGCAGCAGGCAAAGATTGAGGTTCCACATTACTAGTACCCGCAGCATTTGTCAGTCGCACAATCTGAATTAGTCCAATCTGGTTGGAGTAGGGAGCGGTAACAGAAGGGTGAAATCGGATCGTTATGGGTAGGTTTGACCCACCCGTTGTAGCATTCACTTGAAATGAACCGTGAGTAACGTCGTATGTGGGGTTAATTGCCCGTTGAATTAATTTTCTCTGGGCTGTACCTGTCTGCTGCACCACATGAGTCAGTTCATGGGCAGTCAATGCATCATTACCGGGTGATTTGCCTGCACCAAAGAAAATGTTTTGCTGGTGCGTAAATGCCTGGGCATTCAAATCTTGATTCATCTGCACCGCTTGAGTGCCTGTATGTACCCGCACTTGACTAAAATCGGTGCCAAAGCGGGGTTCCATAAAGGAGCGCACTGCATCTGGTAAAGGGCTTCCTCCACTTTCACTAGTGTTTAGCCGACTCTCAAAATTTTCCCCAGTCTGGAAGCTGTCATTGGTAGCGAGTTGTAGCGATCGCTTGGTTTGTAATTCTTCTGGTAAAATCTCTCTTTGGATAGGTGCATTAAAAAGTTTAGTTTGTAATTCCTCTTCTGGCATCGCCTCTCGTTGCACTAAGGGAGTTATCGCAGCTGCTAGAGGCTTAGTTTGCACTTGGTCTTGAGTCTGTTTATCCTGTAAACCTATTGGCTCTGGTTTAGCCATTCGCATAATCTTATTGGCAACTCGGTCGGCTTCCTGCTCATAATGGTCATCTGGCGCACCAACCGTGAGTTTTGTCTGCGGACGATGCAAGGATATGCGACTAATATCATGACTAAGAGGCTGTTGTTTGACAGCTTCTGGTTGCAAGAATTGCTCATCAACAGACTGCACTTCTTGAAGGTCAGTTGATGCCTCAGTTAGTCTTTGGATTGGAGGATTATTTGTTTGTAAACCAAAGCCACGCGTTGGAGAAGCCAGTGTGGGAATAGTTGATAAGGCAAGGGACGGATTTATAAAAGTTGATATACCTGTTTTCTGGTGCTGAACTATGCCTAGACGCCCAGGAGCTTGTCGTCCATCATTGCTCATGTCACCCTTCCTTCATTTATAGCGAAACCAAGGCATCTTATTAACACACATCATACAATTTGTCTAATTGCGATCGCTATCGACTTAGGTAGAAATTATCTAGCCTAGCCTTGAGGGATAGTTAACGTTTGTAACCACAGCTTAAGCTCTATTATTAAAATATCAAGAGCGATCGCAACGATGTGTTACACGGTTAGGCACTAGCGTTAGCGCTGCATAGTTAGACCCAACGAGTTCGATAGCACAGAGCGCATACCCTGTACCGTCTGACGCATCTGCTGTAGCTCCTCTATTGTCTGGTGAACAATCGGATTCGCGGCTCCCTGCCCACCGTATGCGCTGCCAGGTATCCGCCCCGCAGTGATGAAGTAGATTTGGTTCGGTGATGCTTTGTACACAAGCCCACCTGAGCGTCCAAAGTTGGCAAGCTGGAAGGTCTGATACGGGATGTAGTAGGTGACACCACCCTCACGCTGACCTGACTTCTGGTTGTGCCTGCCCTCGACGCGCTCTCGTGCTTGGGTAGCATGTCCGGCTGCCTCCTCTTCCGTTCGTCCCAATCCGATGGTGGTGTCGATTTGCACGGTGAGCACATCTACATCGCCCAGCAAACCTGCGATGATTGAGTAACCCTGTCCGCCTTTCTGACGGTCGGCAGCAGCGCCTAACTGGTCTAGCGAGTTGCGTAGTGTGTCGCGAGCCTGTAGATACTCTCTCATTTTGGCTTCAAGGATCTGTAGCGCGTTGAACATCGCCGTTTGCGCTCCGCGCAGTTGGGATACATTGACGCTGATCGCGGCCTCGCGAGTCTGGGCATTTGCCTGAGCGATCTGGGACTCAATCTGGTTGGTTTCCTCACGGTACCACTCTTGGCTGATTGCTGTGGCGATGGAATCCGGGCTAATGGTGCCCAATGCCTGCTGCCCCAGACTAGTCAACCCTTGACCCAAGGTATTACTGGCAGCCGCTGTTGCTGCTGTACCCATCCCTGCTACACCGCCGATTGCTGACAACACCTTTAGTCCGGTTGACAGTCGGCTCTGCATTGTCGAGACCCTGGCCGAGATGGCGCTCCGCTGGGCAGCTAATTCCGGGTTCGCCTCGCGTGGGATGATGCCGGAGTTAAGGTTACTCAATGCAGAATTCAGCTCGTGTACAGCTTGCCTCGCATTACCCTGAGCAGCATTGAAATCGTTGCCTTTCTGTATCAGGGTGTCGTGATTCTGCTGTACATCTAAACGCATTGTTTCAGCGTTGCCTCTGACTCCCCCTGCCGACTCCTGAGCACTTCTAGCACCAGTGGCCGCACCGACAATCTGCTCGGCACGGTAGGACGCTGACTGGTTAGGGTCTACGACCCCCATAGCTTCAAGGTGAATCATCTGCCCTTCAACGCGACCATAGTCTAATCGGACTTGCTGCAACTGTTGCTGAAAGGTCGAGAGCGTCCGGCCCTGCTCGCCGATATTGACAAGGTAGTCCGATAGCGCCGCGATCGCTGTTTCATTGGCGGAGATTTCGTCCCCGGAGACGGTACCAGTGCGCCCGCCATTCTGCATGTTCTGGCGGTACCCTTCGATCTCGGTCATTTTGCTTTGTGCAGCGCTTCCGTCTGAGATATTGTTGACCTGCATCGCTGGCGGTGGTTGCTGCTGCATCTGCTCACGTTGGTCTTGCTCACCAAAGTCGGCGAAATCCCGCAGGTCTTCGGCTTGATCGCGCTGGATACTATACCCCTTCTGCTGCACTACATGAGTTAACTCATTATTGCCTGGTGACTTCCCTGACCCAAAGTAAATATCACTTTGAGTCTGTTCTTTTGGTAAAATCTCCCGTTGCACAGCAGAATCAGGCATCGACATGACTTGATTTGCCATCATCTCAGCTTCTTGCTCATACTGGTCTCCTGGTTCTCCAACCGTGAGTTTTGCCTGTGGACGACGCAACGGTATGCTACTAATGTCGTGACTAAGGGGCTTTTCTTTGAGCGCCAAGGATTGCTCATCCGCAGATTGCGCCTCTTGAAGGTCTGGTGCTATCTCAGTTACTGTTTGGGGCACAGTAGTATTGATTTGTGAACCAAAGCCGCGGATTGGATTCGCTAGTGTTGGAGTATCTTGCGAGGCAAGGGAAGGATTCGTAAAAGTAGATGCGGCTGATTTCTTACGCCCAATTATGCGATCGCTCATCTCACTCTACCTTGGATTCACAAGGCGTGTTTTTGAAGCAAATTATACACTTTGTCTAATTGCGATCGCTATCGACTTAAGTGTAAATTATTTTGTTAAGCGATCGCACATCCTCATCCACAAAGAGCTATATCTGACAACAAACCGAGGAAGCGTCTACACTTTTGTAATTATTTAGATAAGTGCGATCACCCACGGTAGGCGCTTGCGCCATCGCTCATCTCATCTTCCTATATCAATTAAGTATGGGGTTATCTGATTGCTAAAATTTTATGTTCACTAAATTTAAAATTTGTCAATATCTACTGGCTACAACTAAAGTCTAATTTTAGAATCAAGTCCTCAGTTAAACTAGAGACTATACAAACCATTTCTAATTACTAGTAGACTGTGGCGGAAGTTTATCTACCTTTAACAAGGAAATTTTGCCTCTTGTTAGTATGGTTAATTGAGATGGTAGCTGGATTTACGCCGTGTTTTAATAGTTGTGATGTCTTTCGCTCTCCAAGGAAATCCGATCAAATGATAGAGATAATTCATCAGCTACAGTGTCTTTCAAGACAACCAATACTACAAAAATGGCTTAAGAGTTTAGGGATTGTGACACTAAGTTCGGCTGATTGCCCATAATAATAAAAGTAACCCTTCAGCAATTTCTCGTTGTACTCTATTAGTAAATCATAACTATATTTTTAACTATGACTACGCAAACACTACCTCCACCAGAAATTTATCAAGGCCAGTTTGGGGAATTTACAATTACTCCAAGCGATCGCACTGGCGTAATTATCTACCGCGCTGGGTTAATGGTAGCAGCACTAAGCTTTGCCATAGGCAGCGCTTTGGTTTTGCTCAACAATAACCAAGCTGTTTCTACCGCAATTACACCTCTATATACTTGTTTTAGTCTCGCTCTTGGTGTAAGTTTATTTACCATTCATATCTACATGGCATCGCTGCACCGAATGTTGCAAATTTTTTGGGCGATCGGTAGTATAGCATCAGTGATTCTGGCAATCTCTAGTAGTGAACCTTTGGCTTTCACTGTTTACAATCAGCCTCTTACCTTATTTGGAGTTGGTTTTATCTTCGTTGCTTTGACAGGTATTTATTTTAAAGAGGCTTTTTGCTTCAATCGCCTGGAAACCAAAGTATTAACCCTAATAGTACCGCTACTGTTGTTAGGACATTTGGTGGGAATTTTACCAACTCAGGTGGAAAGTATTTTATTAGGAATTTGGGCAACGTTGTTTTTAGTCTTTGCCCTGCGAAAGACAGTGCAAGTAATTCCTGCTGATATTGGAGATAAATCTGTCTTTACCTACTTGAAAGAACAACGTTTAGCTAAGGGTTAATGCAGACAAAAAAACGTCGGCGTCAAAAATTTCCAAAAATCAAACTAATAAAACGCCAAGAAATGTGGACACTTACGGCTCAGGGGTGGGCGATTGCAATCGCTTTGATTGCTTATTTAATTTTTTTCACTATTACTCACGTACACTCATTTCTCGCCGTGACTTCCCCTATTAAATCAGCAGAAGTATTGGTTGTTGAAGGATGGCTACCAGATTATGCCATACAACAAGCTTTGACTGAATTTAAAAACGGTTCTTATCGTCTAGTAATTACCACCGGAGGCTCAATAGAAAAAGGAAATTATCTTAGTGAATACAAGAACTTTGCAGAAGTGTCAGCCGCTACCTTCAAAAAACTCGGTTTAGAATCAGAGAAGGTGGTAGCTGTTCCGACACCTGTGGTAATTAAGGATCGTAGTTATGCATCTGCTGCCGAATTTAATCGCTGGCTATCTGATTCAAATTTAAATCTACAATCAATTAATGTTTTTTCCTTGGACGTTCACACCCGTAGAAGTTGGTTGCTGTTCAAAAAACTCCTTACCCCTAACATCAAAGTTGGTGCGATTGCTGCCAAAACACAAGATTATGATCCAGACAAATGGTGGGATTATAGCCAAGGTGTACGGACAATTATTGATGAAGGCATAGCTTATATTTATGCGCGGTTTTTGAATTGGAAAGCCTAAAAGTGATAATTCGTAATTCGTAATTCGTAATTCGTAATTTTGAGTTACGAATTACGAATTATGCTAGATAAAGTAATTTCGGTGGGATCAAGTGCTTTTACTATAGGCAATTAGACAGACATCATAATTAGTTTTCCAGGATTTGTAATAATGCTTGTCGGTAAATTTTAAGTCCTTCTGCGTTCAGATGGTCGCCATCGCTCGTTAAATTCTCTTTAAGAGCATTATTCTCATACAATGGTGCTAGTCCTGCTGCTGCAACTGGTACTTTTTCTATTTCAGCAACTTGATTAATCAGAGCATTAATTTGTTCAACTCTAGAAAATGGGGCTGCTACAGTTGGATCTGAGCTTGCTGCAACTGTTGAATAAAAAGCCGGAATAAGAAAAATCTCTTTATTTCCCATTGTGCGGATAAGTGCGATCGCTTCTTGCAGATTTTTGGTAAACAACTCATCACTAATTCCATACCAAGCATCATTTCCACCTACGGCAATAATAGCTTTTTCGCATTTAATCTTAGTAGGAATTAAACTTTTCAGTTGTTCTAGTAATGAGATTGTACTCAATCCATTTAACCCAAAATTAAAAGTGCCCTCACCAAGAGTATTACCAAGTCCAGCCGAAATAGAATCGCCAAATAAGCAACCTGAAAACTGTTTATCTTGGGCAGCAAGTGTTTGATATTGTAGGGCAATTCTTCCTAAAGGGGAAGAACTTACATTGTCCTTTGGAGGTGCATCAGCAGAACTAGAAGAGGAATTTGCCAGTCCAACTAGCTTAGAAATTTTTGACACATCAACAACTAATTGATTACTAGGATATGCTTCTAAAAAGCTGATTAATCCTAGACCTTCTGGTGATCTTGCTCCGATGATAATGGCAGATCGTAGGGCTGGTATACTGGCTTGATCGCGACGGGCGATCGCTTGGGATGCAAAAGATAAAATTTGCTTGCCCATTCCTGTATTGAGCAGCTTATCTAAAGCCACAATATTAAGAGACATTTTCACCTGAAGAGCATCTTGAAACTTCTGTTTCTCTTTAGCACTGAGGTAATCTAGGAAAGATTGCAGATCGGCAGAAGCCTTTTGCGTTTTGTCATAGTTGCGTATATCTGCCACAGGGATCGATTGCTCAAACAATCCATATCTGACAGTAACTTTCTCAGCTGCCAAACTAGGCAACAAACCAAGGCCACTGTGCAACAGTAAAAATATTAAGCACCCAGATAGGCTTATTAAAAAACGATAGAAATATTTCATCACAGAAGATAAGAGGATAGATAGTCAATAGTTAATAGTCAAGAGTCAAGTGTCAAAAGTCAAGGGGAATTGGGAAAGAGGTCTTTGTAGAGACGGCGATTCATCGCGTCTCTTGCCTTAACCGAACAGCATTGCCCCCATCCCCCTCAACAGCCAAGCCCAATTTGGGAATACTCAATCCAGTGGGCGTGAGGATAGAACGGTGGTAGAAGAAAGCGCATATTGGTTAGCTTGGGCGCAAATTTCGGGAATTGGCCCAGTATTATTGCGACGACTGCAACAGCATTTTGGCACGCTGGCAACTGCTTGGAACGCTACCAAGGTACAGTTGGGAGAAGTAGAAGGTTTTGGTTTTCAAACACTAGAAAAAGTAGTACAACAGCGATCGCGTTTACACCCAGAACAACTATTCACTAAGCATCAGCAGGAAAATTCCCATTTCTGGACACCAGCAGATGCAGATTATCCCCGCTTACTGCTAGAGACTCCAAGCCCACCGCCGATTTTGTACTATCGCGGTGAAGTTGAACTGCAAGAAAATCTCGGACAAAAACCGATGGTTGGGATTGTCGGTACACGCCAACCCTCAGAATACGGTATCCGTTGGACTCGCCAAATTAGCACAGCTTTGGCTAAAAATGGCTTTACAGTTGTTTCTGGGATGGCAGAAGGAATTGACACAGAAAGCCACATCGCCGCCATGAAAGCAGGTGGACGCACGATCGCAGTTTTGGGAACTGGTGTAGATGTAATTTATCCTCATAAAAATCGGGATTTGTATAAGCAAATTTTGACGGCTGGATTAGTTGTAAGTGAGTACCCCACAAAAACTCCACCCGATCGCACCCACTTTCCCCGTCGCAACCGGATTATTGCAGGTTTAAGCCGCGCTATTTTGGTAATGGAAGCACCTTTAAAATCTGGTGCGTTGATTACTGCTACCTACGCAAATGAATTTGGCAGAGATGTCTATGCACTGCCTGGAAGAGTAGACGATCACCCATCCCAAGGGTGCTTAAAGTTACTGAATCAGGGAGCTTCTTTCATCCTTAAAGAATTAGATGAACTGTTAACAATGCTGGGAGCAATACCACAAATTGATGCAGTCGAGGCTTCCACAGCACCAGAACAGTTAATGCCAACTTTATCGCCAGAATTGCAAACGGTTATGGATGCACTCGCAAGTGAAGCTTTACCCTTCGATTTTATTGTTCAACAAACCAGCATGGCTGCTGGTGCAGTTTCCGGTGCGTTGTTACAGTTGGAACTTATGGGTTTAGTTTGGCAGTTACCAGGAATGCGGTATCAAAAAAGTTAAGAATTAAAAGATAACAGTATAGTTTAGCTTTTAGAAACAAAAAGCTAGTGGCGATCGCACTTTCGATTTTTCTAGCTGCTTGATGAGGTAGATGTCTCTGGAGCTTTCACCACTCTTCTACCCCAAGGTTTGAGGACTGAAATGCCGATGATGCCAAGTATACAGAGAGTTTGAATTGCACCACCAATCAGGACTCCATTCAAGTCAAACATGTACAATGGATTGTTCAATGCTTGCTCCCGTGCCACATCTGAAATACCTGTCACCGCATTAACCCACGGGCCTAGCCATATAGTTCCTACCACAATCAAAGTAACTGTGGCAATCCATTTGACAATTACCCAGTAATGTTTGAAGAATCCCCAAACGGTGAGCCAACAGAGGAGTCCTCCTGTTAACAAAGATAGATTTGCAGAGGGAATAACCACAAAATCATCAAGCAATTTCAAGGTTGTGTTAATGGCATATAGTTCATCACCATTGGTAATATTGGCATTTTTCAACGCGATCGCAACCATACATAGAGCAGATCCAAACCAAATGCTACCAGAAGCGACATGAGCAGAGAGTAACCAGTTTTTCTGTTTAACGTTGAGTTTGGGCATAAAGTCTCCAGATTTAGCCAAGATTAATTAATTAGCTTCCATATAATATGGTTCCTTATTATAATAGGATAAAATTTCCTAACTTCAAAGGTATTTACCTGTTTAAGTTAAAAATCTCGTATCGCTGGTACTCCTGCCTGTAGCTTAGACAAGAGTTGTATCAGCGTCTTCTGCTCAGTCAGGCTTAGATGAGCTATCAGTCCAGTAGTTCGACAAAAATGATCTGGCAGCATCTTTGTCAAATTCTGTTGCCCTTGCTCGGTCAGTTGCACGATTAAACGGCGTCTATCTTCTGGGTGTGGTTGTCGCTTCACCCATCCATCCCGTTCCAAACCGTCTAATAATCCAGTTATAGTTCCACGGGTTACACCAGCACGTTCAGCACATTCTGAAGGTGTTAAGTGCTGACCATTTGCTCGGAATAATTGCATAAGAACTGTAAATTTACCCATAGACAGCTGATGGCGAGCTAAATGGGCATCCAATCCGGCATAAACAAGGGCTGTAGTTTTCAAAAAGGCTAAACAAGTCTCCACTGCGGAAATGTTTAACTCAGGAAACTGTGTAGCAAGTTCCTCTAATTCATCCTTTGGTGGAACTTCAGGAGAAACAAACATAAATTTGCAAGCATTAGTTGACTAGCTTACTATATGCTGCCTTAGTAAATCTTGCTGTGGCAATTCCACATTTAAAAATTTTAATTTATCTTGGGGGATAATACTGCGGATTCATAACTGGAGATTGATAACCACTTGGGGGTACTGTACTTCCCATACTGTTGGGTACAGGATTCACAACAGGAGGCTGATAAACGTTCATAGGTACGCTGCCTGTTGTATTGTTTGGTAAAGCCGGACTCACACCCTGGGGCTGATAACCGTTTGCAGGTGTAGTGCTTATACTGTTGGGTGTAACAGCATTTTGGCTAAACTCTTCGTAAGCAGCACGAGAAATTGAGCTAATCAGTTTTTCGGCGCGAGGGTCATTATTGGGGCGTTGTACCATGACAGCTGCTACGTAGCGCTTGCCAGTTGGAACAATAATTAAACCTGCATCTGCCAGCATAGTACCAATATCGCCCGTTTTATGATATACTCTCGCGCCTGTTCCCAAACCAGATGGTAGCAGAGTGTTTCTCTGAGTGCGACGCAAGATATCGAGCATTAAATCGCGTGATGGCATACTCACTAAATTCCCTTGACTCACAATAGCCATCAAATTTCCCAATTCTTTGGGAGTAGTGGTATTTGTTCCTTGCAAATCTGGGAGTTGATTACGAATTATTGTGTTTGTCAATCCCCAGTTTCGGAAACGCTGGTTTAAAGCCTCAATTCCTCCCAATCGAGCAATCAGCATATTTGTCGCCGTGTTGTCGCTGATTGTAACCATTTTTGTGGCGACTTCCAGAGCGGCGTACTGGGTTCCGGCTGGTTTGTATTGCAGATTTCCAGAACCGCCAGCAACCATATCCTGTTGCATCGTCAGCATTTCATCCAGGCGAATTTTCCCTGCGTCCACATCCTGGAAAAAGGCAATTAAAATCGGCACCTTAATTGTGCTAGCCGATGGGAAACTGGTAGAACCATTGACATCTACATAATTACCAGTATCTAAATCTACTATGAAAACTCCCGGTGTAAGATTTGGGTTGGTCGCCGCCAAATTTTGTACGGCATTTTTCAAAGAGCTAATTTCCTGGGATAAGTACAGACTGGAAGATGTAGCTGGGGGAGTTTGGGTAGGTTGCGGCTGCGATCGCGCTACATTCGCCACATTACTATTAGATTGCGGCGCAGAATTTGTGCTGATGCGATTAGCCGGGTCTAATACCGACAATGCGGTGCCAACAATTGCACCCATCCCAACACCCACAATCAATAACCGCACAACATACAACAAGGTTTTGGCCATTGGCTTTAACCGCGTCTTCCGTGATGAACGCCTGCCTATTTTTGGCTTTTCCATTCGCACTGTTTTCACCATCACAGCACCTGGTCGAAAGGGAGGAATTTTTCCCTTCCCAGTAGGTATTGGTTTTACTGCCGTTGGCATGACTAACCCCGATTTTGCCCTGCGTGTAGCACCAGGGGTTGGGGGAGGACTGATGCGATTTTTTGGGCGTGCTAATGCCGTTTCTCTGCCAGTGGCACCTTGCTGCTGCTGGCTCTTTTTCACTTTCTTCTGCGCCACTTTTTGAACCTTTTGTGGACGCTGGCGGCCATTTAAGGGTTGACGCCGCGAGAAAGCTGTTAGTTCGTCACTTGACTCTGACACAGTTACTCCTTGTGACCCACTTGACTGTTTTCTTGCAGACTCCTAACCCAAAACTTATTTAAGCAATATTAATACTCAAATTCCACTTTGCCACTAAGTAGCATTTTTGTGTTTAGTTTAAGCCATATTAAATATTTTGGGGGATGATTGCGTACATATTAAACGAATAATTACAATTTTTCACCATCCCTCTGGTTTTTAAGGGCCCATTCTACTTGCTGTAAAATTCCTCGCAGCATGTACACTTCCCCTGTTTTCAGGTGAGCGCGATTATATAGTTGGCGGAATTTTTCCATGCGGCTAGCTGCCGTATGGGGATATACATAACCAATTTTTAATAATAATGATTCTAATTGCTGGTAATATCCTTCCACAACATCTAAGGGTGCGAGTTCAGTTTGGGTTAAGGTTTGAGTCTTAGGTTGCTGGGCACATTGTGACAATTCATAACAGCAAATTGCTACGGCGGTAGCCAAATTTAGGGCTACATAATCTGGACTCGTGGGAATGCCAACAAATCTCTGGGCATAATTTAATTCTTCATTGCTTAATCCCCGGTCTTCCCTGCCAAAAATTAGTGCTGCGGGTTCTTCTGGTTCCTCCAGCAGCCAGGGTAGTGCAGTGCGGGGGTTTTCTAAAGGTGTTTCCCAACTCCGAACGCGACCAGTAGTAGCGATCGCGCGTACACATCCATGCAATGCTTCTGGTAAGGTCGGCACTAATACCGCAGATTCTATAATTTCCTGAGCATGAACAGCCATCATCAAAGCTTCCGTCGATAGCGGATCGCATTGGGGGTTCACTAATACTAAATTATATAGCCCGAAATTTTTCATTACCCTGGCGATCGCGCCGATATTTATCGGCCCAGCTGGTTCTACCAACACAATTCTTAATCCAGCCAAGCCCATTTTTTGCCTCCTGCGATCGCACCAGATAATATTTACAGGCGAATTCTCAGCGTTGTGGTTCTGCTGAAGAGTTTCCTTGAAATCATTTTAGCTGTGTAAGTGAATGCCTGTGTTAGGTCTGATGTAATATCAACGTTGTAATATCGCGTGATTTCACTCAACAATGCCACAGCCAGCCCAAATAAAAAGCTTTAGGAAACGTTGGTTTCCTCGGATTATCAAAAGAACTTTAATTGTGCTGTTAGTGCTGGGGCTATTGTTAGCGGGATTCGCCACTTACACTGTGCGCCAATCCTTTGCTCAAGAGAGTGGCACAATTCAACTACCTGAACTCAAAGCTGAAGTAACCGTCCAGCGAGATAAATGGGGAATTCCCCACATTTATGCTGCCAACTCCCACGATTTATTTATGGCGCAAGGTTATATCCACGCCCAAGACCGTTTTTGGCAAATGGATTTTTGGCGACACATCGGTTCTGGGCGACTCTCAGAAATGTTTGGTTCCTCTCAGGTTAATACTGACAGATATCTGCGGACAATGGGTTGGGCAAGGGTGGCACAACAAGAAATTCAAGAAATTAATGCAGAGATGAAGGCATACCTGGAAGCTTATGCCGATGGTGTCAATGCTTATCTTGCAGAGCATCAAGGCAACGCCCTAAGTCTAGAATACGCTGTGCTAAAATTCCTCAATCCTGGATATAAGCCAGAACCTTGGCAAATACTGCATTCTCTGACTTGGGGAAAGGTGATGGCTTACGATTTGGGTACAAATTTCCAGAGCGAAATTGAACGTGCCATCCTGCTTAAAACCCTTACTCCTGCTCAATTAGAAGAACTTTATCCACCGTATCCTCAAGACTTGCCAGCGATTTTACCTGAGTTCGCAAAAGGGAAAACAGGAGAGGATGAAAATCCTGATGAGACAACATTTACCACCTTTGGTATTGAGGAGGTAATAGAGTCAATTACCAAGCCGATGATGGCTTTAGAACAACTCATAGGGCCCACGGGAATCGGTATTGGTTCCAATAACTGGGTAATATCCGGTCAGCGCACGGTTACAGGTAAGCCAATTTTGGCAAATGACCCCCACTTAGGTGTACAAATACCCTCTATATGGTACGAGGTTGGTTTGCACTGTACATCTAAGAGTGCAGAATGTCCTTACAACGTTACTGGCTTTTCCTTTGCGGGAATGATCGGGGTAGTTATCGGTCATAGCGATCGCATTGCCTGGGGTGTTACCAATGTGCTATCTGATGTAATGGATTTATACATTGAGAAACTCAATCCAAACAACCCCAATCAGTATCAGGTAAATGGCAAATGGGTTGATATGAAACTCGTACAAGAGACGATTCAAGTCGCGGGAAGTCAGCCGATTGTGCAAACAGTGCGCTATACCCGACATGGCCCGATTCTCTCAGATGTTTCGCCTAATCTGAAGCAATTCCAGCCAAGTCAGCCCTTAGAAGTACCGCAAAACTACGCCGTAGCCCTGCGCTGGACAGCCCTAGAACCTTCCAAATTAGGGTATGCCATTCCCCAAATCAATCGCGCCCAAAACTGGCAGGAATTCCGCACTGCTGCCAGTAACTATGATGTCCCCGCGCAAAACTTGGTCTACGCTGACGTTGATGGCAACATTGGCTACCAAATGCCTGGTAAATTCCCCATTCGTGCCAAGGGAAATGGACGTTATCCCGTTCCTGGTTGGACGGATGAATATGAGTGGCAAGGCTATATTGACTTTGAGCAGTTACCCAAAAGTTTCAATCCATCTCAAGGCTATATTGCTACTGCCAATAATTTAGCGATGCGTAAATATCCTTATTTAATTACCGCAGACTGGGTTTATGGCTATCGGGCACAGCGCATCGTTGAGATGATTTCACAACAAACCGAACCGATTTCCCTGGAAGATGTACAGCAGATACAGGGTGACGATCGCAATCTCAATGCACAAACATTAGTACCGCTACTGCAATCTATCACTGTTGACACACCCCGCTTGCAAGCAGCCCAAAAACTTCTACAAGATTGGAATTTGCAGTTGGGAATGACATCGCCTGTTGCTGCCCTATTTGAAGTATTCTGGAAATACTTGCTAGCAGATACGTTTCACGATCAGTTGCCTGTAAGGTACTTTCCGAATGGAGGCGATCGCTGGTATGCTGTGGTAGCAAATCTGGTAAAACAGCCCAATAGTTCTTGGTGGGATAATCGCAACACCCCAGAAGTTGAGAACCGCGACCAAATCCTGCGGCAATCTTTTACAAAAGCTGTGGATGAACTAGAACGTATTCAAAGCAAAGACCCGAAAAACTGGAATTGGGGCAAACTACACACTGTGACTTTTCGTAATGCCACCCTGGGTAAATCTGGGGTTGCACCGATTGAAGCTTTATTTAATCGTGGTGCTTTTGCTACGGCTGGTAACGGCGAAACAGTGAATGCTAACCGCTGGAGAGCAAATAAATCCTTTGAGGTAACTGATATTCCTTCACTGCGGATGATTGTAGATTTGGGAAATTTGGATAACTCAGTCGCTATTCACACCCCTGGACAGTCAGGCCATGCCTTCCATAACCACTACAATGACATGGTTGACTCTTGGCGCAAAATTGAATACCACCCAATGCTGTGGGAACAAAAAAATGTTACAAATAACACTACTGCGACATTGAAGTTAATTCCAAAATTGGCAAAGTAAAGGGCAATTACGAATTACGAATTACGAATTACGAATTACAAATTAGTCGGTCGATAACCACCAAAAACAGCAAAGCTAAAATTTTTGTACCAGCAATCCACATTTTGGAACCCAGCCGCTTCTAGCCAGCGAAGTTGAATATCAAGGGTTGCCATGCGATCGTATTCCATGCGTTTTTGTGCAGCTTTAAGATCCTCCTCTGAGATCCCCTTAGCGCGGACAGAATCTAGCCAGTGTTGACGGTAAAGTTTTTCTAAACCAGGGGTTTTACCCATAACTTGATCGGCGTTGACAAACATTCCTCCAGGATTGAGGACATCATAAATCCGTTGATAAAGAAGTTCTTTGTCAAAATCTGACAGATGATGAATCGATAAGGCAGAGATTATAAGGTCATAGGAATCACCTAAATCAGTCTCAACGTAGTCACCGATTAAGATTTTGGGAGATTTACCCATCTTGCTAAATCGAAACTTAGCTTTCTCTAACATCTCAGGGGCTAAGTCCAGCAAGGTGAACTCTGCATTAGGAAAGACGGACTGCACCATACCTGAGTAAAGTCCAGTACCAGCACCTAAATCCAGAACCTTCAGCCGTGTAGTACGTAGGCGTAGCCCGTCGTAGACATCGCTTGATATAATTTCAACGGCTGTTTTGTAAAAGTCATCAAAACAGGGAATTAAGATCCGACGTAGGTTATCGTAATCTACTGCGGCAGAATTAAAAGCTTCTTGAATATTCATTATTTAATTTTTAATATGGGAAAACACTTCTTGTGGAGTCAAACCCAAATACGAAGTGTTTCCCCTATCACACTAGAGCCTACTACTTGATAATCTCCAGAGAACCATTGCTTGACGTACTGAGACTACCATAGCTGGTCATATTTGCAATCAAATTTGTACCATCTAAGGTAACAGTGCCTGAAACCTGTGCATCACGAGAGGAACCACTAGAGCGATAAATTGATGAGTAGCCAGGCCCTTGATAGCGGCTATTGGATTTGCCACGGTAGGTATCACCTGTACCCGTCCACGTTAAATTCACTGTTGCAGTTTTGGAAGTCTCCGAATAGTAATCGTAAACTGTGAAAGTGCCATTCAAAGTAGCTGAGTTGAGCTTATTACTTGTGAAGGGAATGTTTTCACTAAAGCCACCACCATAAAACTGCGCTCCGGTGCAGTAATTATAGCTTGAATAGTCTAGGTAAGCCCCTGTCTGAGAAATAGGAGCGCCAGGCCCACTTTTAGTAGCACTGTCAAAACCATAAACAGATACATAGCTATAACTACAATCATCAGATTGGTAAAAAGAGGCGTAAGCATTCTGCCCCTTGATTTGGTATTTAGTAGCTGTAGCAGCTAAGGCTGGAACAGTGCTTAGACTAAGTAGTGTCAAAGCGGTTGCAATTGCTGTTGCAGTTTTCATCGTTTATTCTCCATTAGTATTTGTTTCTCACAACATTTGGACTTATGCACAGCAGAAATTCACATTCCATGAGTAATGGAACTCGATCGCTTGAGACTAATGAGATCACCTTCAGGCATTTATTTACTTGCACAGGTAAGTAAATAATCAAACATCAATGCCTGAAAAATGCTGCATTATTCTTCAGTATTTGTAGTACTCTGTAAGCCCAAAAGATGTTTTTTTTAAACGGAATTAGTTCAATGTTAGGGATGTGCTTACTATTCAACTTCCTAGCACAAGATTAAAACCCGACTGTAGTCTTTATACAGTCTGACTTTTTCTAATTAGCAAAAGTTTTAAAGCTGTATGTCGAGACTAATTATCAAATATAACAGCCTCCTTATAACCTGATAGGTGATTTATGATATTTGTATAGTAGCATACAACTTGCTAGACAGAAGATGCGAAATACATAATTTGTAATCATCATGTAATCAGCAATTTTACAAAGAAAGGCAGAGGGCAGTTCTTGCAAAAGGCAGGAGGAAAGAAGTATTAACAGAAACTTTCCTTATCTACGAGAGGCTGCGCCAACAACAGAATTGTATTGAAACGCCCTCTTCCATGATGCAAAGCGTCGACAGCCTAAATAGGAGTTGCGCGTGGCTACCTCCTGTTTCCTGCATGTCAATCCCACCCCTCACAATAACCCTAAGCCTCTTTCATTACTCTGGATAGAGAATAAAACAGTGTTTTCAGGATTTTACTGAAAACACTGTTTTTCAAACGATGTATCAAAACGCAAAAGCGCTAAGAAATCTTTATCTCTTAGCGCCTTTGTGTAAGATATTTTCTCTAACTTTCTACACCATCTCAGATGAAGCTTGCACCATCGGTTGCGGCTGCGGCTGGAACATGAACAACGAGTACACAACATCTCGGCGGATGTTAACCATCATATCCAAGAAGAGTTCGTAACCCTCGCTCTTGTATTCAATCAACGGGTCTTTTTGCCCATAACCACGCAATCCTACTGATTCGCGTAAGGCATCCATTTGTTGCAGGTGTTCCCGCCATAAGGTATCAATGCGTTGCAAGATAAAGAAGCGTTCAGCTTGGCGCATGAGTCCGGGTTGAACTTGGTCAATCTGTGCTTCTTTGAGATCGTAAGCAATTCGTACCTGTTCGTGGAGGAAGGCTTTAATCTCGCTGACTGTCATATCTTCTAATTGACTCGCTTGCAAATCCGCTAGCAAATAGACAAATTCTTTGACTTTCTCAACCAGCTTTTCTAACTCCCACTCTTCCGAGGGCAAGTCTACGTTGATGTAGTAGTCAACGATGTCATCCATCGTTTTTTCAGCGTATTTAATCACCTGTTCTTTCAAGTCTTGACCTTCTAACACCCGCCGACGTTCAGCGTAAATAGCACGACGTTGATTATTCATCACCTCGTCATACTCAAATACCTGCTTACGGATGTCATAGTAGTAGGTTTCAACTTTTTTCTGTGCGCCTTCCAAACTGCGGGTAAGCATCCCAGATTCGATGGGCATATCTTCTTCCACTTGGAAAGCATTCATTAACCCAGCAACGCGATCGCCACCAAAAATCCGCAGTAGGTTATCCTCTAAACTGAGGAAGAATCTCGTTGTTCCAGGGTCGCCTTGTCTACCTGCACGTCCGCGCAACTGGTTATCAATCCGCCGCGATTCGTGGCGTTCTGTACCAATTACGTGCAAACCACCGATTCCCACTACCTCATCATGTTCGCGGGTAGTAAATTGTTCATATTCCTGTTTAACGCGGTTGTAAGCCTCCCGCAATTTTAGAATCACAGGGTCGTCGATGGGAGCTTTTTCGGCAGCCACAGCTACCTTGTCTTCAGCTTCCAATTCCGGTAAACTGCGATCGCCATATTCACGCACCGCAATTTCTACTGCATCTTTGAGTAGTTTTTCTGTTTCTTTTGTCAATTGGGTAGGGAAAATTTCTGGTGAAGCCCGCCAAGTTTTGACTTTTTTACCGGGGACAAAACCTTGACCACCACCATGTCCTGTAGGCAATCCGGCTGGTCTTTGCACGCCAAAGCTATCTTCATCTTCTGGCATGACGATTCGGGGCATGAAGTATTCCCGCAGTTTCAGACGTGCCATATATTCGGAGTTACCACCCAGAATGATGTCTGTACCTCTACCAGCCATGTTAGTAGCAATGGTCACAGCACCTTTTCGTCCAGCTTGGGCGACGATTTCCGCCTCACGCTCGACGTTTTCTGGTCGGGCGTTGAGTAATTCATGGGGAATTTCTAGTTGCTTCAGCAGTCGGCTGAGAAGTTCGGATTTTTCCACACTAGTGGTTCCTACTAATACAGGTCTGCCGAGTTCGTGCATTTCGGCACATTCCCTTGCGATCGCACCCCACTTGCCTGGTTCTGTCTTAAAGACCATATCAGACAAGTCTTCGCGTCTGCGATCGCGGTTGGTGGGAATTACCGCAACTTCCAATTTGTAAATCTTTTCAAATTCCGGTTCTTCTGTTTTTGCTGTTCCGGTCATTCCGCCAAGTTTCGGATACAGCAAGAACAGATTTTGATAAGTAATTGTCGCTAGAGTTTGAGTTTCTGGCTGAATTTCTACGTGTTCTTTGGCTTCAATCGCTTGGTGTAGTCCATCACTCCAACGCCGTCCGGGTAGCACCCGACCGGTAAATTCATCCACAATTACCACTTCGTCATTGCGGACGATGTAATTTACATCCTTGAGGAAAAGTTCTTTGGCTTTAATTGCATTGAAAACGAAATGCGCCCAAGGATCTTCTGGGTCAAATAAATCTGTGACTCCCAAAAGATTTTCGGCTTCCGCAAACCCTTCATCTGTCAATAGCACGTTACGAGCTTTTTCATCCACATCATAATGCTCGTCTTTTTTGAGTGTGAATGCGATTTCAGCAGCTTGCAGATACTTTTCTGTAGGTCTTTCCACCTGCCCGGAAATAATTAGCGGTGTCCGCGCCTCATCAATTAAAATCGAGTCTACCTCGTCAATCACGCAATAATTGAACGGGCGTTGCACCACATCTGCCATTGATGTCGCCATGTTATCCCGCAGGTAGTCAAACCCTACCTCGCTGTTGGTGACATAGGTGATATCGCACTCGTAATTTTTCTGGCGTTCACTGGGAGTCATGCTTGACTGGATTAGTCCAACACTCAGCCCCAAGAACCGATGCACCTGTCCCATCCATTCAGCATCCCGACGAGCCAGGTAATCGTTTACAGTGACAACGTGTACACCTTTACCAGTAAGACCATTTAAGTAACTCGGTAAGGTTGCTACAAGCGTTTTACCCTCACCGGTTTTCATTTCGGCAATTTGCCCGACATGCAAAATGATCCCGCCAAGGAGTTGGACATCAAAGTGCCGCAAGCCTAAGACTCGCCGTCCTGCTTCCCGGACGACCGCGTAAGCTTCTGGCAATAGGTCATCCAGGGCTTCGCCTTTGGCAAGCCGTTGTTTAAATTCGACGGTTTTACCTTTTAACTCCTCATCGGAAAGAGCCTTAATTTCTTCCTCTAGAAGGTTAATTTCAGTAACAGAAGGTTGATATTTTTTAAGCTTACGAGCGTTGGGGTCGCCCAACAAAAGTTTTAACATGGCAGATTATAGAACTGAATCAAGGGGGATGGGAATTAAAGGATCGGCATTGATTATAAACATTTAACCCAACCCAACCTTCTTGGTTGTGGATGGGTGTCAAATGAGAATTAACTCAAAAACAGGAGAAAAACTAGGCAATCAGTGTACTAAATGATTGGTTTTAACTCTTATCTTATATTTAGTCTTTCTTCATAGTATCATTTTGCCCCCAGATGGGGCCAGAGAAGGAGTGGGGGAATAGAGTTATGAATTTTTCAACTCCTCACTCCTAACTTTTAGCTCCTCACTTCCATTCTGCTGTCAGGCGGCGGAAATTGAAATCACTAGCGCTGGGATGACAGCTGACACAGCTACCAAGCTGGACGGGACGTGGTAACTTAACTCCTGGATGCAAAGCTTTGAAATAACGCGAGTTGTTAAGGCGATAGGGTGTTTCTTCGTCGTCTCGCTGGACACGGGAGAAAGTCGAAAGATATTTCCATACCAAGATGCGCGGCGGATCGACTAAAGGCTTTAGTTGTGCGCCGTAGTGCTGCGAGTCTTGCAGGAGATTTTTCCAAGTTTGGGTGGGTAAAACGGCTGGTGGTAAGCCGATGTGGCATGTGGAGCAGTTTTCCAAATACAGTTCTTGCCCTAATTGGTACTGTGCAGGTACTACGTCAACAGTGCCAATTTCGGCGGTGGGAGTAGCACTTTGGGCATTAGTTGCCAAGGCTAGAAGCCAACCCATAGCTAGGCTCCATGTGACAATTACCAGAAGTAAACCGAAAAATTGGCGTTTAAATTGGCGTTCGGCGCTTTGCTGTAGTGCTTGGCGATCGCCATCACGGATTTTGCGCTTAACAAAAATTGACATTCCTCACATTCCCAGATATTTAGAAGTGGCGCTTGTGCTAATCATAGGACTTACGCAGTCTTGGCAGTGTTTCAGATTTTGCGTAAGTACTTTCGATAAACAACATGGCAATGAAAGCGATCGCAATTTTGTGGCTGAGTTTTCCGCGTAAAGAAGGTGCGAGGGATGACTGTTATGAGTTATTGACTAAAATGGTAGCGCGAGGAACTTTCCCTGATAGTTTGGATGAATTGATAGCAGAGTCTGAACTGACGCAGGATGAACCGGAGTAAAGGCGCAAACAAATAATGTACTTAATAAAGTAAAACACGACTAAGAGAACAACTACAAAAATGGAGAGGCATCGAACTCACATTAACATGTACAAATTGAAGCAAGATAAGGAATCTAAAGTTTAGATTCCTTATCTTGCATTTAAGGAATAGAAACCGATCGCAATAACCGCTCAACAACAGTTCTTGCATTCCGTCCTCCTCTTGGGATAAGGCGATGGCAAAGAACATGAGGGACGAGAAATTTCACATCATCGGGAATAGCATAATCACGCCCTAATAGAAAAGCTAGCGCTTGGGCAGCCCGTTGTAATGCTAATGTGCCACGCGGACTAACACCAAGGGCGATTTCCTCATCTTGGCGTGTTGCCCGCACCAATTCGAGGATGTACTGTTGCAAAGAGGTTGCCACTTTTACTTGAGAGCAGAGGTAACGCAATTCCTGTACTTCTGCCAAGGTAATACAAGGCTGCAAATCAGCAACCTTCACACCATTTTGGAGATTTTGCAGCATTTGGAGTTCTTCTGCCTCGGAAGGATAGCCCAAACTCAGCGACAACATGAACCGATCCATTTGCGCTTCCGGCAGGGGAAAAGTACCTTGATACTCAATAGGGTTTTGAGTGGCAATCACAAAAAAGGGCTGGGGAACTGCACCAGAGACACCATCTACTGTTACCTGATGTTCTTCCATGACTTCTAGTAAAGCTGACTGAGTGCGGGGTGTAGCGCGGTTAATTTCGTCAGCTAGGAGAATATTGGTAAAGACTGGCCCAGGAAGAAAAGTAAATTCGCCGCTTTTTGGGTTCCAGATGTTAGTGCCAGTAATGTCAGTTGGCAGTAAATCGGGGGTACATTGTAGCCGTTGAAACTTACCATCCAACGAACGAGCTAGAGATTTAGCGAGTAGGGTTTTACCAACACCAGGGACATCTTCTAGCAGGGCATGACCACCACCTAGCAAGGCTACTAGCACTAAGCGTATCGCTTCAGCTTTACCAACGATGGTAAGAGCCAGATTTTGTGTTAAAGCGTCAATTTTTTCTCTCATGCAGTGCGGGGAGTGGGGAGTAGGGAATGGGGAGTTGGGAATGGAGATTGGATGATTCCCAATGCCCCATTCCCTAAATACATTGTTCCCACTCAGAACTGCTAACTCCTAACTCTTAACTTTTAACTTTGCGCTCCAGCCCTCAAAACTTCTTTAGCAACAATGCAGTCAAGTTGAATTTGTGTTTTCAAGGCTTCTAGAGAAACAAATTTTTGTTCAGGGCGCAAAAATTTCACTAGTTCCACAGCCAGTTTTTTGCCATACAAATCACCAGACCAATCGAACAGATGTACTTCAGCAGATGAATAGGTACCATTTACAGTTGGGCGGCTACCAATATTCATTACGCCTAAGATTTCACTAGGAGCGACATCTGATGTTTCACTGAGACTGAAAACGCGGACAGCATAGACTCCTTGGCGGGGCAAAAACTTTTCTTTTGGTAATTGCAGGTTGGCGGTGGGAAAACCAATTGTTCTGCCCAATTGTTGACCTTGAACGACAATACCAAAGAGAGTGTAGGGTCTTCCTAGTAGTAGATTTGCGTTTTCGATGTCGCCGTGCTCAAGGTTTTGGCGGATCAATGAAGTGCTAATGCGGGCATCCTGAGTCGGAGTAGTACTGACGCAACTGCTTTGGGTGGGCGAGTCACCTGTATAAGTTTGTAAGGGAACGATGGTAACGGGGATATTGTGCTTGGCGGCGATTAATTGCAAATCTTTGGCAGTACCACTGCGCTTTTCGCCAAAACAAAAATCCTGCCCGATGCTAATTCGCTGGCATCGCAGTTGTTGCACAAGAATTTTTTCGACGAATTCTTCGGGGGTCAAAGCAGATAATTCTTTGTCAAAGGGTAGTAGTACTAGTTGTTCTACCCCAAGCGATCGCAATTGTTGGACTTTTTCATCCAGTGGCGTTAACAAAGTCCGGGGCTGCCCCGTAAAAAATTCCTGTGGATGGGGGTCAAAGGTGACTACTGTTGAGTAGGTATATTCTTGATTTGTCAGTTGTCCGTTGTTAGTAGTTAGTTGCGGACTACTGGCTACTGAGAACTGACCACCAGCGTGCAAGACTGGTTGAATTACCCTTTGGTGGCCAAGATGAACACCATCAAACTTGCCAAGGGCAACAGCAGTCGGCGTTAGTAGCCCTTCGCTCGAAGAAGCAACCCACACAGAACACCCATTTTGAGACAAATTTAGCACGTGGATTCTGAAATTTTAGGTTTATTTTAGCTATCAGCAGGAAGCTACCTTATGGTAAACCGCCTTGAGGAGGACATTCACCAACTGCCCATGAGGTCTTGTGCAATCAGCCAGGGTGTTGATGTCACACCTTTTAGCTATCAGCCAAAAGCCTAACTCACGGTAAGTCGCCCAAGATGGGATCTTGTGCAATTAGCTATCAAGCTAATTGCTAAGTCCAGATAACTGCAAATACCAGAGCTAAAAAGGCTCTAGTTTCGTGTTGAGGCTGCAAAGAAGGTTTTACCCGACCATCACCCCAAGAGAGAGTATTTGTGGGTGTCTAGGCTGTGTTGGTGAATCTATAAAGTATGTCCTCCTGTTGTCGCCCTTATCCTGTGGCGCTCTGACAACTCTGGGCAGCGCTGTCTCACCGTGCAGCCACAGGTACGCTCTCGCGCTGAAAGCTTCTGATCACCAATCTAATCTAAAATCTACAATTCCTCCGATCGCAATCTTTAAGTAGAAAATTTACTAACAGGAAAAGATTCTGATAAGGAAACTGAGGTGGGAACCTGAAGTACCATTCCTTCCCGTGCCATAATAGCACCTGGAAATTTCTCAGATGCTTGTTTCCCGACACGATCCAAAAAGTCGTCATTGTGCGCGGGGTCGTGGTGATAAATCACCAGAGTTTTGACGTTAGCAGCTTGTGCCACTTTCACAGCTTCTTGCCAAGTAGAATGTCCCCAGCCAATTTTTGGGGTTTTTGAGCAATGGTATTCTTCGTCTGTGTATGTGGAATCGTAAATCAGAATGTCAGCATTACGAGCTAGCCACAGCACATTATCATCGAGTCGGTCAGGAAAATGTTCTGTATCGGTGATATAAGCAGCAGCACCACCACGCCAGTTGACGCGGTATCCTACGGCTTCACCTGGATGGTTTAAAGGTGCTGTTTCTACAGTAACGTCATCGATGTGGATTGGTTGCCCCGGTCGAATGTCGTAGAACTTTAAATTGGCTTGCATAATCTGCAAGGGTACGGGAAAGTTCGGGTGTAACATTTGATCATTGAGGCGCTGTTCTATGGTAGAACCATCAGGTGCGATCGCGCCGTAAATATGAAAGTCATTCCCTTTTACAAACCCTGGCGTAAAGAAGGGAAAACCTTGCATGTGATCCCAGTGAGAGTGGGTAAAAAATATGTGAGCTTCTAACGGCATTTGGCGCAACAGAGATTGCCCCAAAACATGTAGTCCAGTGCCAGCATCGAAAACTAAGCGTTTATCGCCCGCTTGCATTGATATGCAAGGGGTATTACCGCCGTAACGAACAGTGTGTGGCCCTGGGCTGGGGATGCTGCCGCGAACGCCCCAAAATTGTACGGTAAATTGATTCTCTATCCTAGACATGGGTGTTGCTTGCTGGACTGAGCGGGCGATAATTGGAAGAATTGTTACTTATTTTGTCTAAGTTTATGCTGCCTCACCAATTTTGCTAGAGGGAGGATTTCTTGGTAAAACAGCATACCCTGTTTCTAGCTGATTGTGTAAATGTGGATGAGATACTATCCAGTAGAATTTTCCAGCTTTTGGGGTATATGTGTATCACTTATTTCAAGAGTGCCCCTACGTTATAGCCTACATTTTTCTCAGATGCATTTGAATAACTCTACTTTTATCCTGATAAATCAAATGATTCACTGAAAATTGAATTCCCACTCAGATAATTTATCTAATCCAGTTGCGTAAGTAAGATTGTATTGTAACGGAGTTATACTGATGTAGTTTTTACGTACAACATGCACATCTAACGGTACATTTTGCGGCAGATTTGATCCGGTTGGGGGTTCTACATCCTCAATTACCTCTCCGGTTAACCAGTAGTACGTTTTTCCACGAGGATCAACTCGTTTATCAAACACATCAATGTAATGCCGTAGGCCTTGACGGGTAAGAGTAACTCCGGCAATTTCTTCCCATTTGACCGCAGGAATATTGACGTTGAGCAACATTAAATCTGGCAGCGGTTTTTGGGCTAACTGGTCTACGAGAACTGTGGCAAACTTAGCAGCAGCTTGAAAGTCTTTAGATGTGTGACTTATCAGACTCAGCGCTACACTGGGAATGCCTTCAATTAGACCTTCCATTGCCGCAGAAACGGTGCCAGAATACAGAATTTCAGTTCCCAAATTCGCACCTTGATTAATACCAGAGAGAACCAAATCTGGGGGAGTTTCCAGCAAAGCCCACAGCGCCAATTTGACGCAATCTGAAGGCGTACCATCGCAAGCCCAAGCTTTGATAGCAGGATGAAAAATCCCTTCAACAATTTCGGCGCGAATGGGTTGGTGTAAAGTTAACCCGTGTCCAGTTGCCGATCGCTCTCGATCTGGGCAAACTACACTCACATCATGGCCTGCCTCTGCCAAGTAGTTGGCTAAGGTACGAATCCCCAAGGCAGAAATCCCGTCATCGTTGCTAATTAATAATTTCATAGTCATTGGTCATTCGTTATTAGTTATTAGTTGTTTGTTATTAGCCATTTGTCAATGTCTGAGGTCACAAGCAGCAAAAAAATATTTATACTCACTAGTACACTGTGGCAAAAGTTTGACTACCTTTAAGACAAGTTGCTCAATCCCCAAGTCTTGTTAATTGAGATGTTAGCTGGATTGACGCGCCCGCTGTACTAGCCCAATCTTCTCTAACTAATAAACAGAGGTTTGGTTTTGACCCTCACTTTTGGCTAATGTTAATGGTATGGCTCTGAGTTGATTTATCGACCAGTTCACAGCTTTTGACTATAGACTAATGACTAAAGACCAATGACTAATAACTAATGACTAGCAATTTAGAAGCTCAACTTTTAGCACTGCGGCAGGAAGGAGAAAAAGCGATCGCAGCCGCCGATACCCTAGAACGTCTGGAAGAACTCAGAGTTAACTATCTGGGTAAAAAAGGCGAGCTGGGAGCACTGTTGCGAAGTATGGGGCAGATGAGTGCAGAGGAACGACCAAAAATTGGAGCGATCGCTAATACAGTCAAAGAATCCCTGCAAACTAGTCTAGACCAGCAACGCGTCGCCCTGGAATCCGCACAAATTCAGCTACAGCTAGAGGCGGAAACTCTTGATGTAACTATGCCGGGAATTTACAGCCCCCAAGGTCGTATTCATCCCCTCAATGGAATTATTGACCGGGCGCTGGATATTTTTGTTGGTATGGGCTACACCGTGGCTCAAGGGCCAGAGATGGAAACAGATTATTATAATTTTGAGGCTTTGAATACCCCGCCTGATCACCCTGCCCGTGATATGCAGGATACCTTCTACCTGCCAGATGGGAATCTTCTACGGACTCATACCTCGTCAGTACAAATTCGTTATATGGAAAGAGAAGAACCACCGATTCGGGTTGTTGCTCCAGGGCGAGTTTATCGGCGAGATAATGTAGACGCGACTCATTCAGCGGTATTTCATCAAATAGAACTTTTAGCCATTGACGAAGGGCTAACTTTTACAGACCTCAAAGGCACAATTAAGGTATTTTTACAAGCAATATTTGGCGATTTGCCAATTCGCTTCCGCGCCAGTTATTTCCCCTTTACTGAACCCTCCGCTGAGGTGGATTTGCAGTGGAATGGGCGCTGGCTGGAGGTGATGGGCTGCGGTATGGTCGATCCAAATGTACTTAAGTCTGTGGGTTATGATCCAGAAGTTTATACTGGGTTTGCTGCCGGTTTTGGTGTAGAACGCTTTGCAATGGTGTTACACCAAATCGATGATATTCGTCGGTTGTATGCTAGCGATTTGCGCTTTTTGCAGCAATTTTAGGACTTATGTAATAGTTATGTACTGCAAGCAAGGTAATAATAAATAATGACCTCAGTTTCCAGGTTAGATCAAGTTCTAGAAAGCATCGAAGATTTATCAGTAGATGAACAAGAAACATTAATTGATCTGATAAGTCATCGGTTGGCAGAACGGCGGCGTTCTGAAATTGCTGCTAATATCGCTCAAGCACAAGTAGAATATCAGACGGGTAAAGTGTTCCGTGGAACTGTTACTCAAATCATGGATGAGTTACGCAAGTGAGAACTGTAGTTCTGGCATCATCGTTTAAACGAGCATTTAAGCGATTGGTACGACGACAGCCAGAATTACAAGAGCGAATTGAAGAGCGGTTAGCATTACTAACCGCCGATCCATTTGATCCATTGTTGCAGACTCATAAACTTAAAGGCAAACTGTCTGGAGCTTGGGCGTGTTCAGTTGACTATGATTGTCGCATTGTCTTTAACTTTGTGCAAAATATAGAATCTGGTGAAGAAGAAATTTTGCTAATTGATATCGGCACTCATTATGAAGTGTACTGAATTGTAGGTGCTGTTGAAGAAACCAGATTTGCAGGAAATAGTGCAATCGCTTCTACTATTTTCCCAGAGTTACAGCTAACCGCAGAGCAAGTACTCAAAACTGGATAAAGCAATGCGGTTAAAAGGCAGACAGGCGAAGTGATTTGAGAGGTGCGATCGCGCAGTTTTTTTGCCTGGTAGCGGCTTGTAAATTTTCGATCGCGTACAACATTGCTGCACAGTAATTCTTATCATACTACCTCTAGCTAACTCAGCGTGGATATAGCCTGATTGACAGGATTAGATTGTAAGGTTGCTGTTGGTGATAAATATCTAAAGACTATGGGAATACTAAAGTCTGATGGTGGAAAATTTGACTGCCTTAAGCTGAGGCAGCAATTTGGGCTGAAGATTTGTCACATTTAGAAGCCTTCGATATAGCACTTAAAGCGAAAGTTGAGTATGAATAAGCCAAAAAATAGGGTGTAATATTTTTGTGTTTTGGTACACTGGCTTCTTGGTGTATACGTTTGCTAGATTGAAAATATTCAGGTGGTTGGTGAATGATAATAACCACCATTTTGAGACTTTATTTAACTATTCCTGAATGACCGGGGATATCTGCCAAAAGTTCAAATCTGCCGCCTAAGTATTTTGCGAGAAATTCCTCTGCGATCGCACCAGCCTCCTACTGACCATAACTATTGGTAAACTAAAGACAACGCCAGTTATGCTGAGTGATTCGTTATATGTTTGCTGAAACCTCCTCACGCTACGTGACCCGCAACCCTGAAATTTTAAGTGGAGAGCCAATTATTATAGGTACTCGCACATCTGTTCGTGTCATTGTCGGTTTGTGGCGGTTGGGGATTATGCCAGAAAAAATCCTGAGCCATTTGCCACATTTGACGCTTGCACAAGTATTTGATGCTTTGAGTTTTTATCTCGAGCATCAGGCAGAGATTAATGAATACATTGAGCGAAACCAAGTACCCGATGAATTAATACATCCATCTGTAAAAGCTATATTGGGCAAGTCGTGACAGTTTTTGCTGCACTTTACAGCGATGAGGATATGTCCGCGTTGGTTGCTACACTATTGCACGGTTTGGATATCATAACTCACTATATTGAGCCGAATAGTATGCGTGAAGCAAGTCCGATTGCTCCTCCTGCTAGCACTAACCAAGCTGAATTAATTTTAAATCGAAACACAGCGATCACACTCAAAACTGCCATAGTAATTGTTAACCAATCTACTAGCGCAGCTCGTCCTAATGTATAGGTAACTCCTGCCATTAATCCTAAAGAAGCCGCATTCACACCATCCAGAAATCCACTTGCCCAGGAAGATTGACGCAATTTAGGAACCCAAGGATTAACCAGCCACACCAGCATAAAAGCTGGCAAGAAAATACCGATTGTACCAGCTATCGCTCCGGCATTTCCTGCTAGCAAATACCCAATAAATGTTGCAGTGGTGAAAACAGGCCCCGGTGTAAACTGACCGATCGCTACAGCATCTAAAAGCTGTTGTGATGTCAACCACTGATTGCGCTCGACTAAATCCCGTTGCAGAAATGCCAGCAATACATAACCACTACCATAGAGAACACATCCAATTTTGAGAAAAAAGACAAAGACGTTAATCCAAGTGACTGATGTCACTGCTGCTGTCGTACTACCAACCTGCGCCAGAATACCTGAAATAGGTAACAGGAATGCTCCGCTTGTATGTCCTCTGGCTTGCCAATTCTTGAGTAGCATGACAGCGATACCTAGTAATATCAGCACCAAAATTTCATTCAATCCAGCTAAGTACGCTATAATCGCAGCCATCCCTGCAATGATCGTTGGCATGTCTTTGGCTGCCTTTTTCCCCAGATTCCACACAGCCTGAATCACGATCGCAATAATTACAGGTTTAATTCCATAGAGCAGCCATTCTACCTGGGGAACTGTTTGATAACGATCATAAATGGCGGCTAATGCCCAAACAATTAGCATCGCAGGTAAAATAAAGCAGCTACCCGCAACTACTAAACCACGCCATCCGGCTCGTTCGTAGCCAATGTGAATGGCTAATTCCGTCGAGTTGGGGCCTGGAATCAAATTCGTAATTCCGAGCAAATCTAGCAGTTTCTCGCGGCTCATCCACTGACGACGATTCACCACTTCATTGTCCATCATGGCGATATGGGCAGCAGGACCACCAAAAGCGATCGCCCCCAATCGCAAAAACACCGCCGCCAGTTCCCTTAATCGCTGCTTTTGTTGTTTGGGAGTCAGAGCATTATAGGAAATCACTTCTTGCTCTTTCTGGATATCCTCAGCTTCCTGCGCCACTATGGTTTTCCTGATTAATTGATGATATTGACAAAATTAATATATCGAATTTCGATAACGGAAATCTATATACTTAGAAGTTAGTCTGTGTTACTATGCCGTTGACTAGTAAACACGGTAATTCTATCGAGATTAGGGGGTATGTATGAGTGATGTCAAGAAAGTGAGCGAGGAGTTTTCGGCAGGTGGACAGCCAACCCCAGAGACACTAAAACAGCTTGCTGATGAAGGATATAAGTCTGTGGTGAATCTGCGATCGCCCAATGAAGTTGGAGCGTTAGCAGACGAACAGCAACAAGCAAAAGCCGCAGGTCTTGAATATGTTAATGTTCCACTCAATTCAACTTCAGCCAACGACAACTTGACTGCAACAGTTCTCTCAGAACTAGAGAAATTGCCGACTCCTGTATATTTTCATTGTGGTGTAGGTGGACGAGCCAGCGCCTTAGCGCTCATTGCCTTTGCAACCCATCAAAAGCTGAAACGTGAACAGGTTTTGGCAAGAGCAAAGGAACTTGATATCAACCTAAACCAACCTCATCTCCAGAAGTTTTTAGAAAGCCTATCGTGAGTAGTGGTGAGTTAGGAGTTGTAGAGACCCGATTAATCGCGTCTGTACTGAATTATGAGTTAAGAGTTAGGAGTTAGGAGTTAAAAGTTTTCCCCAATCTGCCCTACTCCCTACTCACCACTATTTCTCGAACAATTCGCCAAATAATTCCCGTACCTTTTCTTTTGCGTCTTCTAGAGTCATTTTTCCTAAATCGGTAGCCCGATATAGTCGTCGGCTCTGCCGCCCCGATCTCTCCTCAACGGAATATAGATATCCCTTGCGCTCCATATCATGCAGCATTGGATAGAGTGTCCCAGCACTGAGTTTATAGCCGTGACGTGCCAGTTCTTCAATAATACCTAGCCCAAAAATTTGCTCCTGAACTGCATGATGCAGAATGTGAAGCCGAATCAAGCTTGAGTAGAATTCTCTTCCATCCATTGGGCAAGGCTTTTGCGACACTTAGAATTTCATTTTCGCTTATATCGCACTGGTTCAAATCTACCGCCTAAATATTTGGCGAGAAACTCTTGTGCGATCGCATCCCTCGCTCAAGCCATTTTCTAACATGGCAAACCAGCCTGCTGCTGACCAATTGAAAATATTAAGGTGGTCAGTAAATTACACTAACCACCATGCGTGAGACTTTATTTAACTATTCCTGAATGACCGGGGATATCTGCTAAAGGTTCAAATCTGCCACCTAAATATTGGGCGAGAAACTCCTCTGCGATCGCAAAAAAGTGCAAGCGATTTTCTGGTCTGGCAAAACCATGCCCTTCATCTGTGTAAAGTGCATATTGCACCGGCAAACCAGCTTGCTGCATTGCGTTGACAATTTGATCGCTTTCTGATTGTTTCACTCGCGGATCATTTGCACCTTGACCGATAAGTAAAGGTTTTTGAATTCGGTCAGCAAAGAATAAAGGCGATCGCGATTTCAAAAATTCCTCTTCTGTATCCAAGTTACCGACACGATGATAAAGCATTGCCTTGAGTGGTTCCCAATAAGGCGGTATAGTTCCTATCAGCGTAATTAGATTACTCGGCCCCACAATATCCACACCAGCGGCAAAAACTTCTGGTGTAAAAGTTAACCCCACTAGAGTGGCGTAACCACCATAAGAACCACCCATAATGGCAATCTTTTGCGGATCGGAAATACCTTGTTCCACTAGCCAGTTCACACTGTCAATCAAGTCGTCGTGCATCTTAGCAGCCCATTCTCGATTTCCAGCATTCAAAAATGCTTTGCCGTAGCCAGTGGAACCGCGAAAGTTTACTTGTAAAACAGCATAACCCCGGTTAGCTAGCCATTGCGCTGTAGGAGAGAAACCCCAAACATCCCGCGCCCAAGGGCCACCGTGAACCAGCAGTACTGTTGGTAAATTTTGCGTAGGTATTCCCACAGGGGTTGTTAGGTAACTGTGGATAGTTAAGCCATCCCGTGCTTCATAGGAAATCGGTTGCATTGAAGCTAACTGCAACGTTTCGAGTTTGGGTTGGTTACTAAAAAGGAAAGTGCTAGTTTTTGACTCTCGGTTGTAGGCATAGTAATAAACTGGCCCATCGTCAGTTCTATAAGCTACTAGCCAGGTTTTATCTTCCAAGTCGCGGCTAATTACAGAGAATTCTCCAGGACGCAGCTTGGCGATTTCTTCAAAATCAGCGGCGATACTTTGGTCAATTACCTGCCATTCCTGTTTGTCTTTGTAAAAAGAAACTGCTTGGATAACTCGCGTTAATGGTTGAATGATTATCCCCACAACATCATACTGCTGGTCTTCAGCAATGACGATTTCTTGACGGGTGTCTAGGTCAACAGCTAGCAGACGTTTAGCGTTAGCATCGTGATTCCCTTGAATATAAAGGGTTTTACCATCATCTGAGAAGCTAACAGAATTGCCTTCCTCCTCTGGCCCCCAGTGGCGGAGAATTTCCCACTGTTTCTCTGGCATTTTCTGTAATAAGAGGTCATAACCACCATCGGGTGTGCTAGCTGTCGCTGCACGTATTTGGAAATCAGCGTCAGATGTCCAACTGATAATATTACCGGGGTTGTTAGTGTCGAACTCTACTGCACCATTTTTTAGGTTGATGCGATAAACGTCAAACTTTTGGGGATTGTTTAAGTTCAACGCTACCAGCACTTCATCTGGAAATTTTGGCTCCAGTTCTACGAGTTCGGCTTTCACACCCTGGAATGGCGTTAAGTCACGCACAATCTTGGAGTGAATATTAACCAAGTGGAGGTGAAAGTTCTCGTCGCCATCCGAGTCTTGCATATAAATCAACTGGTCAGCGTTATAAGTCCAGAAGAAAATGCGGATACCGCGCTTTTTGTCGACAGTTAGTATTTGGTCGTCTTCTTGTCCTATAGTTCGCAACCATACCTGCAAGACATTTTTCTCATCAGGGGCGATATATGCCAAGTACTTACCATCAGGCGAGAGTTGTGGGCTAGTTTTTTCGGGATTCCCAAACAGAATTTCGCGCGGAATCAGCGGTGGTAGGGAGGGTGCTTGAGCAGATGACATATTTTTATCCTCTACTTGACCAAATAATTACTAATTCGTAATTCGTAATTCGTAATTAAAGAGGGTACAAGCCTCTACCAAATCAAAGATTTGGTGGTGCAACAATTCAGTGGTGGGTTCAGAGCAAGCATTGTAACTACGAATTACGAATTATAAATTACGAATTATGTTGACTACTCTATTGTCACTTGGTGGAGAAAATGACAATTCATCCTATTGGGTGAACCTAGAATAGTACGGGAACGCCTGAAGGTAAAAGAGCGCCCCCATGTAGAGACGCAATTTATTGCGTCTAAAAGACAGGCACATTAGAGAGACGCGATAAATCGCCGTCTCTACAGACGAATTTACTCATCAATTATTCTCGGCGATGAGTCTTTGATATTCGTAAATGAGTCTTTGATATTCGGCGACGAGTCTTTGATACTCGTGAATGAGTCTTTGATACTCGTGAACGAGTCTTTGATACTCGTGAACGAGCCTTTGATACTCGGCGACGAGTCTTTTATACTCGTGAACGAGTCTTTGATATTCGGCGACGAGTCTTTTATACTCGTGAACGAGCCTTTGATACTCGGCGACGAGTCTTTGATACTCGTGAACGAGTCTTTTATACTCGCTGACGAGTCTTTGATACTCATTGACGGCAATTATCGCAATGTCCGCAACGCAGGTTAGCGGCTTCTTTGTCAAAACCAAAGGCGTTTAACAAAAACTGCCAACGACACTGCTTAGTTGTCAGGTATTGATGCATCTGTTTAGCAGCGTGTAATTGTGTTGGTGGCTGATTTCCCGCTTTTTGAGCAATGGTGTAATGAAAAGGGTCAAGCCAGTTTAGCTGACCACTGCTGTGGAGTAATGCCAGCGCTGTAGCACCTCCGGGAAATTTTCGGGTTACTGCATTCACTTCTCCCTGTTTCGGTAATTTTTTCACAAGTTGCTGCGCTATTTGTTGTTGCGATCGCATTTGTTCGTGAAAAAACTGCTGTCTTTGCTTATCCTCTGGGTCTAACCATCCCGTAGGTTCACTCACCAATGTCAACGCCTCTGCCGGTTTCCCATCCCTTCCAGCGCGGCCAATTTCTTGCACATATTCAGATAGCAGATGTGGTGCGTGAAAGTGGGCAACCCAACGAACATTACTTTTATTAATCCCCATGCCAAACGCACAGGTACAGACAACAAAGGGCATTTTACCACTTAACCAGCTTGCTTCTACTGCACGGCGTTCTGTTGCACCCAATCCCGCATGATAACTAGCTGTGGCATAACCCATCTCTGCTAACCATTCAGCTAAATCTTCACTATCTCTCCTAGTGCGAACATAAACTAATCCCGATTGTTGCGGTCTATTTTGAATAAACTTTAATAACTGCTGTTTCCTACCTCGTGGTGTCCAAGCTATGCGAACGCTGGGATGCAAGTTAGGACGGTATGGATTCAAGCGAAAAATCTCTGGTTGCTGTAATTGTAAAACTGTTTGAATAATTTTTTGGGCTGAGGGGTCAGCAGTAGCAGTAAAAGCGGCGATACTGATTTTTGTTCCTGGTGGTTTTGATTTTAGCAATGCAGGACGTACCGCCCCTAATCTGCGGTAAGCTGGGCGAAAAGTATCACCCCACTGCACTAAACAATGGGCTTCATCTAAAATTAAGCCATTAATTTGCAATTGTGGGTGAGACAATGTTTCCCACACAGGTGCACTTAGCAAAGTTTCTGGTGACAAATACAGTAATCTTAGCTGTTGACGTTCTAAAGCTTGCAGAGTTACACGGCGTTGAGATGAAGACAATTCGCTATGCAAAAGTGCTGCTTTTTGGTGGCTTTCTCGTAGTTCCTGTACTTGATTTTCCATCAACGCCACCAAGGGCGAGACTACTAAAGTTAATCCTGTTTGTAGGAGTGCAGGGAGTTGAAAACAAATCGACTTACCTCCACCTGTGGGCATAATAATCAGTGCATCTTTTTGCGCCAATAAACTGCTGACAATTTCTCCTTGTGGTGGACGAAAATCTTCATAACCCCAGATTTTTTGAAAAGCTGCGCGAACTTCTTGCCAAGATTTTGTTGTAGGCTGATTCATAATCAATGCTAGATGCATATATATCCTTGAATACTGAAATATAGCCTTTATTATCCAGCTAATGGTTCAGTAATTTCATCATCTAACACTGCAACCCGCTGACCGAAATAATGAATTATAATTAGTTATTGTTTTCCGACGGATTAAATAAAAGATGTAGCCGGATGAACGAAGAATTAAAACACAAGTTTTACATCAGCACTGATAAATCTAAATTAGATATTCAAATGATTCATGATTTTTTAGAAACTTCCTATTGGGCTGAAAACATCCCATTAGCTACTGTTGAAAAGTCAATAAAATATTCTTTCTGTTTTGGACTTTATGAAGGCAATCAACAAGTTGGCTTTGCGAGAGTCATCACTGATTATGCAACTTCTGCGTTATTAAAAGATGTTTTTATTCTGGAGCCTTATCGAGGACAGGGTTTAGGAAAATGGTTTGTAGAATATATTTTGGAATATCCAGAACTGCAAGACGTGCAAAGGTGGTTGTTAGGTACAAAAGATGCTCATGGACTTTATCGCCGTTATGGTTTTAAAAATTTGATAGAGCCGGAAAAAATCATGATGCGTCTAAATCCAAATGCTGATCAAGCATAAATGAAGAGTGCTGAGTATGGTAAACGTGAGTTCGATAAACTTCTCCCTACCTTGAACTAAAGTTCAAGCCTGTCCCGTTCCGACTCGGAGAGGGAAGGTTTTGCGTAGTAAAACCAGGGAGAGGTATTTTTTTAGGGATAATTAGATGGACACTATATGAATCTTCGAACTCACGTTAAGTAAGTGGATATTTTAAAAGTATTAGGTGATTATAAGTCGCTACTAGACAAACAAAGTCTGCGCAAGTGGACTAAGACAAAATCAAGTGTTTGGTAACTTGCGGATGGAGGTTTGGTCTGTATAGTCGTAACTTCTAGTCGCCAAAGCTACTGATTTTGGGAATGGAAGGGACAACCACCTGCCGTTAATTTCTGAAGAAAGACACTATTATCAAAATAATGCTCTAAAGACTCAATCTTTAAGTCATCAGTCACACGAGCAATACTAACTCCTACGATTTCTATTGTTTCTCCTGTGGGTGCATAGTCTTTATAGGAGCCATTAAATGTCCCCCAATGTCGCCACTTAAAGGTAACATTAGGCGGCCCCGAAAGGATTTCTGTTAATTCCCAAAGGAAGCCATTAGGAAAGGCTGTATGAAAAACTTGAAATGACGATTCAAAGGTTTCTGTTTCAGAGCTATACTGCTCACTTTCACCCAAAAACAGGTTATAAGTACCTTCAACTGCAACATCCTGAGCAGTGAATTGTTGTCCTCCATTGGTACTCATTTTAAACTTATCAGTAACAATCGAAAGCCACTGTTGAGGATTAGATTTATTAGAAGCTTCCATCTCAAAATTTCGGACTAAGTTTTGTGCGATCGCTTCTAAAGAACCTTCAGGATGCTGGAATTTACTCTCTTGATGAAGAAATTCATTGGTGTATGAATAATCAGGGCGTTTTCCTTCTCGCCACTGTACTTCTTCATCATGAGCAATGACTATATCTCTATCTTGTACCCAGAGTGGCAATTCTGTTGTTTTCTCGCTACTCATACAAGCTAATTGACTATAAACATCGTTTCTTAGAATAAGATTTTATGGATATAAGTAAATCGAAAAATCTCAAAAAGTAAACAATATTCATAATAAACCCAGTATGCTTGACTTTTTGCACAAATCAGAATATTGGCAACACAGATGCTTCTTGACCTAGAAACTTATCCTATCGGATTTAGAAGCTTTTTAGTCTGTAAACAATTCTGCTGATAATTCACCTTCAGCAACCTTTGTCACAGAACCTGTCATCGAAATTGTCAAATCATCGTTAACTTGGATCAAAATTTCTCCACCAGGCATTTGCACAGTAATAGAGGAATCGCATAAACCAAGTTTATGTGCAACAGCCGCTGCTGCACTGCTGCTACTACCTGAAGCTAAAGTGTAGCCAGCGCCCCTCTCCCAAATTTCAATTTGGATAGTATTTCGGTTCAAGACTTTCATGAATTGAACATTGGTACGGTTTGGAAAAAGGGGATGAACCTCTAATATTGGCCCATACTGTTTGGCAATGGCGGGCTTGATTTCAGCTAGAGGAATCACACAGTGGGGATTGCCAATAGTCGCTGCACAAAAGGTAAAAGTTTCATCGCTAACACTGATTTTTTCTTCAATTACTTCTCTGCGTAGGTGTAGCCCGCCGTAGGCATCGCCAACTACTGGGATATCATTACTCCAAAAGCTAACTTTTCCCATCTCTACCTGAACCGTTTTCCCTGCATCTTGAATAACCGATTGAACCAATCCACCCACAGTTTCAATTGAGAAAGACTCTTCGCTAACAAGACCTCTATCCCAGAGGTAGCGAGAAAAAATCCGCAGTCCATTGCCACTCTTTTCAGCCTCACTCCCGTCTGGGTTGAAGATGCGTAATGCAAACTGGGCTGTTTCGGACGCTAACGGCCCCAACAAGATGCCATCTGAGCCAATTCCAAAATTCCGATGGCAAATTGTTTTAATTTTTTCAGGAGTGAGCGGAAATAATAAATCTTGGGGATTAATAACTAGATAGTCGTTACCAAGAGCATGATATTTGTAGAACTTCATCAATTTAGGCTAATCACACATTACTACAAGGCAAAAAAATTGCTGTATTTAAATCAAATCTAATTCCATTACATTCCCTTCAGAGAAACCGATACTGGAGTAAACGGGTTTACCTGATGGCGAAGCGTTAAGAACTACTCGCGTGCAACCGATCGCTTTTAAATATTCAATTGCTCTATTAGTTAGGTCTTTAGCAATGCCTTGTCTGCGGTAAGATTGTTCAACATAAACGCCCCAAATATATCCAAATTTGCGGTATTCATCTTTGAAAACATTCGGGTATAAACCTGCAAAAAGTTGACAACTAACAGAACCCACAACTGTATTATCAACCTCTGCAACAAAAGCCTTGTAAAACAAATCTCGACGCGCCTCTTCTATGAATTTGAGGGTAATGTTCTGCCACTCCAGAAGGATATTACTCTCATCAACACCAATATCTAGCCACATTTGGTAAGAGTATTTTGCAATCAGTGAGTCTTCTTTAGTGATGGCTTCTCTGATAGTGATATGTTTTTCTGTCAGCATAATTTTCCAACAAATTTTCCGAACTTACACATAACTCCTCCCCAAAGTTGGAGAGGAGTTATTTAACATCAGCTAAAAATTAGGTGCAGTGCTTTTATGATGGGCAAGTTAAACCAGTCACCAGATCCCATCTCAGACTTTCTGTGCTGATACTTCCTCTGGCTTTTCTTGACTTTGCAAAGATGCATACAGCCTATTCAATGCATTTACATAAGCTTGCGCGGATGCCACGATGATATCTGTGTTAGCTGCATGACCAGAAAACACTTTAGATTCATAACGTAAACGAATCGTCACTTCGCCAATGGCATCAATACCGGCTGTTACTGACTGAACAGAAAACTCAATCAACTGGTTGGGCACATTCACCACACGGTTGATGGCTTTGTAAACTGCATCCACTGGCCCAGTACCGATCGCAGCATCGGTTAATTCTTCACCTTCTGGGGTACGCAGGGTAACTGTAGCGGTGGGACGGGCGTTGCTACCACAGGAAACTTGCACCAATTCTACTCGGAACAAATCGGGTGCTTGTTGGATTTCATCGTTAACGATCGCTTCCAAATCCCAATCAGAAATATCTTTCTTTTTATCTGCTACTTCTTTGAATCTGACGAATGCTTTATTTAATTCAGTATCTGACAGTTCAAAGCCCAATTCTTTCAATCGGGTGCGGAAAGCATTTCTGCCTGAATGTTTGCCCAAAACTATTTGATTGTCTGTCAAGCCAATCAATTGGGCATCCATAATTTCATAGGTGAGTTTGTTTTTTAACACACCATCTTGGTGAATTCCAGACTCATGGGCAAAGGCATTTGCCCCGACAATCGCTTTATTTGGTTGTACTAACATTCCCGTCAAATTGGAAACTAAGCGTGAGGTTTTGTAAATTTGTCGGGTGTCGATATTTGTCAGGGACTCTTGAGAATCTTCTGGTCTTCCAAGATAGGGATTAAAATATTGTCGCCGCACATGCAACGCCATTACCAATTCTTCTAATGATGCATTTCCGGCGCGTTCGCCAATGCCATTGATAGTACATTCTAGTTGCCGTGCACCATTTTTCACGGCTTCTAAGAAGTTAGCAACTGCCAAGCCTAAATCATTATGACCATGAACGGAAATAATCGCTTGGTCGATGTTGGGGACATTTTCAATAATGCCTTTAATGATTGCTCCAAATTCGCTAGGGGTGGTGTAACCGACAGTATCGGGAATGTTAACTGTTGTTGCACCAGCTGCGATCGTTCGCTCTAACACTTGGTAAAGAAATTCTGGATCGGAACGAGCCGCATCCATTGGCGAAAATTCTACATCTGTCATGAAGGACTTGGCATAAGCTACCATTTCTTCTGCGATCGCTAACACCTCTGCCCTTGACTTCCGCAACTGATACTCTAAATGAATATCAGAAGTCGAAATAAATGTGTGAATTCTAGCGTTAACTGCTGGTTTTAATGCTTCTGCGGCTGCTTCAATATCTGCTTTAATTGCTCTTGCCAAACTGCAAATTACCGGGCCATTTTCTGTCCCCACAATCTTGGCAATCTTGCTGACTGCTTCAAAATCTCCGGGACTAGCAAAGGCAAAGCCTGCCTCAATTATATCCACGCCCAGACGCGCCAGTTGCTTGGCAATAACTAGCTTTTCGTCTATATTTAGAGTCGCTCCCGGACACTGCTCTCCATCTCGCAGTGTCGTATCAAAAATGATAATTCGATCTGTTTTATTTGTCATTTGCGGTTTGTTGTTTAGTTTTTACTTGTAACTCAAAATATCTTCAACCTTAGTTTTTCTTTTACTCTTACCTTTGTAAATAATTGCTAAGGCTACTAACCTTCAGTTTTTTCTATTTGATCTCTGATATCATTTAAATCTATATATCTATCAGTAGCATTGCGTAACTCTCTCGCGATCATTCCTTCAGTTGAAACTACCGTAATATGTGTATTTTTTGAGCGTAATAGTTCGATTGCTCTTTCAAAATCTCCATCGCCACTGAATAATACTACTCGGTCATACTGGTCTACTGTATTAAACATATCTACAACAATTTCAATATCTAAATTCGCTTTTTGCGAGTAACGACCAGAAGTATCATCATAGTATTCTTTAAGAATTTTAGTTCTGACTGTATATCCTAGACTAATTAGAGCATCTCTAAAACCTCGCTGATCTTGTGGGTCTTTTAAGCCAGTGTACCAGAATGCATTAATTAATGTTGTTTCTGATTGCTCATGTTTGAAGTATTCTAAGACTCGCCGCGGGTCAAAAAACCACCCATTTTTTTGTTGAGCATAGAACATATTGTTTCCGTCTACAAAAATAGACAGACGATTCATTGGAGAACCCATACAAATTTACACCTAATAATATAAATGAATTTAGATGGAACAATAGATTATAGCAATTTTCAAATGCCTTGTTTGCTAATATCTATAAAGTAGCTCTTCATCTATAGCTTTTATCCTACCTCTTTCAAGGCATAAAAACGGATGCAACATTAGAGTTGAGATACTGGGTGCTAACCTTATTCACCTCCGGCACTGCAAGAGCCACCCTGTGATCAAAATCTACCAATAAAATTGAACCAGTAACAGCATTCATAGCTGTATAACACTAAAGTTTACTCCTAAAGAGGTATGGCATAGGCTTAGGGTAAGATATAAGTTGATGCCTATCTATAGGTAAAGCTTTCAGTATAAGGACACGCTTTATGGGGAGTACCAATATTGCGCCAAAAACAGAAGACGGTCTTGGGACAGCTTCTAGTAAAACACCCAGTTAAGAGCGTACTTGTTGGTTGAGTTAGGGTAAAATCTCGCTGCAACCAAGTACAGAGACGACGTATATCCGGCTATGATCTGTGAGACAATCAATAGAATCACTAGTTGTAACTAACTCAACAGAAAGATAATAAGTTAGGCAGTACCTGAGTAGGAATCTCTTGGGGGCTACCTTTGCCAATAAAAGTTTGTTGATGAATAGAAGATACTTTACAAATGTATAAGATTATCATTTAAGTCTTATTTCAATGTGCTTGCATTAAAACGTGGTCTGAATAAATAAAAGTGTTGGACTTAAATCAATCAGTAACACGATATGGCAGAAGAACCTACATCTACCTTAACTAAAAACTATGTCTCTGCTGCCAATAGACTGTCAAGTAAACCGACAAAATTAACGTCAACAGCATCGGCTCTCCAGTCTAGATGGATGGTTCTTTTAGGCCATCTTCTCGCTGGCGGTTGCACAATGGGGGCAGCATTGCTGAGTGCTTCTGGTGGGGAATTGGTTCAATTGCTGGAAAATAAGGCGCTTTCTGGCTTTTTTCAACTGCGTGGGCCGATTGTGCCTCCAGAAGATATCGTAATTTTAGCAATAGACGATCACTCAATATCAGTTCCCGAACAGTACTATAAAACAGATCCGAAACAGTATGCCTACCTAGAAACACTGAAATCTTATCCTTACAAACGTGCTGCTTATGCCCAGATAATCACAAAGTTAATCAAAGCAGGTGCACGCTCTGTAGCAGTAGACGTAATATTTGACACAACAAGTAGATATGGAGTTAGTGACGATCGCAAATTCCAGGCAGTATTGCAAAAATATGGCAGCAAAGTTACCTTAGGAGCCGTCTACGAAAATTCCCAGACACACCAAGGGTCTTTTATGCAACTGATTGACCCACAACAGATGTTTCGTACAGGGTCGGTGTCCATTGGCTCAGTTAATTTCCCTTTAGAAGTGGATGGTAAAGTTCATCGATTGGCGAGTGAGTTTTCTAAGCTGTTAGCTAAAGATAATTTGATCGAGAAGCTACCCTCTTTTGATGAAGCAGCGCTCAGGGCAGCACAAGTAAATTATCCCAGAGCAAAGGGCGATCGCATTTATTTTTGGGGGCCTGCGGGTACATTTGAGCAAATACCCTTTTGGCATGTACTAGACCCGGAAAACTGGAACACCTATTTGCAGCAGGGAAAGGTCTTCAAAGACAAGATAGTGCTGATTGGTGCAACAGATAAGTTAAACAATGATTATCATCCAGTCGCTGCGAGCAATAGCACTGAACGCATGTCGGGTGTGGAAATTCACGCCAATGCGATCGCAACTTTAATGACAGGTAAAGCGATCGCCCCAGGAATTAACACTCTACCATTGCGGGGTTTGTTTGTGCTGATTCTAGTGGGCAGTACAGCCTTGATGATTAGCAGACGCAGGCGTAGTATCAATAGATTTCTGTATAGCCTCGCTCTATCTGGCGCTTGGGTAGGAATTAGCTATGGGTTATTTATCTATGGTCAGTTAATTTTTCCTACTACTGTACCAATGATTGCGATCGCTATGACCGGACTTTGCTACCTGGGAACCTCAGTAATGAGGGAAAGCATCAGAAAACGTCAATTAGTAGATATTTTTCAGAAGTATAAAACTTCCCCCGTTGTCCAAGAGATTATCAGCCAACAATATGACTTGCAATACCTAATCCAGCAAAGGGATTTAGCCTTATCAGGGAAAATCCTGGCTCAACGCTACAAAATTGTCAAAGTTCTCGGTTCCGGTGGATTTAGCGAAACCTATATTGCCGAAGATACCCTACGTCCAGGGAATCCGCAATGTGTTGTCAAGCAACTAAAACCAGCCAGCACCAAACCAGAAGCCTTGCAACTTGCCAGACGTTTATTTAACTCAGAGGCGCAAACACTAGAAAAATTGGGAACGCATGCTCAAATCCCTCAACTTTTGGCGTATTTTGAAGAAGATGAAGAATTTTATTTAGTACAAGAACAGATCATTGGTCATCCTTTAAATCAGGAATTGCCATCAGGCAGAGCAATTGATGAAATTGCAGTGATCAAAATTGTCAAAGACTTATTGCAAACATTAACATTTGTCCATAACAACAACGTGATTCACCGGGATATTAAACCCAGCAATATCATCCGGCGGCATTCAGACGGGAAACTGGTACTGATTGACTTTGGAGCCGTCAAAGAAGTCAGCACAAAACAGCTTGATGATGAAGAGCAAACCCCTTTCACCATTGGCATTGGTACTCAGGGTTACGCACCAAGTGAACAATGTTTTGGCCGTCCCCACTACAGTAGTGATATCTATGCAGTCGGCATGGTTGGGATTAAAGCCTTGACTGGTATAGCACCTCGTGAGCTAGATAGAGATGCTGATGGAGAGATAAAATGGAGCGATACCTACGGCGGTAAACTACGCTCCCAGTTTAGCCACTCTTTAACTAAGATTCTCAGTAAAATGGTGTTGGATGACTTCAAACAGCGATATCAGTCTGCATCAGAGGCTCTTGAGGATCTTAAAGTTTTTGACAATGTTATAAATTTCCAAAGCAGATACCCCATGCCACAGGATGACCCATTAATGAATACTTTAGACCAATTAAACGCTCCTACAAAATCTAGCTCAGAAGCATCCTCAGAAACTATTTGAGAAGGACGCGAGGACACGGAGATGCAGAGAGAATATTTGATAGTTTCTCCCCGTCTCCGTGTCTTTTTCACTTAGTCCTGCACATGATTTTAAATTAACGACAAAAATTCTTCTCCTGTGGTGGGATGAATGCCTATAGTTTCATCCAAATCTTCCTTAGTAATGCCCTTGCGAATTGCCACACCCAGACTTTGAATGATATCTGCTGCATGTTCACCCACCATATGAGCACCCAAAACTAGCCCAGAATCACTATTTAGCACTAACTTCATAGTGATTGGTTCATTCTGTTCGATTAGCTGATACAACAGTGGTTGGAACTGGGTGCAGTAACATTGTACAGATTCACCAAATTTTTCCCGTGCTTTCGCCTCTGTCATCCCCACACTAGCCGTTTCTGGACGGCAAAAAACAGCAGTGGGCACATAATCATAATTTAGTTTTTGCGCCTTGTTGCCAAAAACTTTATCGGCAAAGGCAATACCTTCTGCCTGAGCCACTGGAGACAATTGCACGCGGCTGGTGCAGTCCCCCACGGCAAAAATGTTTTTTTGGCTGGTGCAGCTGTATTCGTCTACTTTGATTGCACCATGTTCGCCAAGTTCAACATGGGCATTTTCCAAACCAAGATTCTTGGTATTTGGAGCGTAACCTGTGGCAACTAAGATGGTATCTGCTGTAATTATTTCTCGGCTCTCACCAGTAATAGTTAGCAACAAACTCTCATCTGAGTATTTGATTTTTTGAATTGTGCTGTTGGTGAATAACTTAATTCCTCGTTTGCTCAAACCTTTTTGTACAGCAGAGCGAATGTCATCATCAAACCCCGATAAAATCATCTCGTCTTTTTCAATTACCGTCACTTTGCAACCAAAAGCGTGCATCATGCTGGAAAATTCTACGCCAATGTAGCCGCCGCCAATAATTGCTAAACGTTTTGGCAAATAAGGTAGCTGAAACATCTCGCGGGATGTGATGGCGTATTCTATACCTGGAATTTTGGGCTTGAGGGGTTGCCCTCCCACAGCAATTAAAATTTTGTCGGCTGTAACTTTGCGTCCATCGATATTGATAGTATGGGTATCGATGAAAGTGGCATGTTCAGAAATTAGTTCAATTCCAGCTTTTTGCAATTGCTGAAAATACGACTGGTTAATGCTGTCAATATGCTGATGTACTGACTTAATAAATAATGTCCAGTCAAAGTATGTTTGACAGTCACTCCACCCATAACTGTGCGCTATTTGATTTTGGAGGGCGAAGTCAGCTGCGTAGACAATCAGTTTTTTCGGAACGCAACCGCGATTTACACAAGTCCCACCGACGGCTTCTTGTTCGGCAATAGCGACACGGACACCGTAGCTAGCTGCTTTTTTAGCTGCTGCCAATCCCCCAGGCCCAGCACCAATGACAAACAAATCGTAATCAAATGTCATAAAAATCTGTTCCTTTTTCAGTTTTTGGAAAGCAGAGCTATTTCATCCCTTATAGTTATTCAGACAAAACTTAATCTACTGTCTTTGGATGGACAATTGGGGATGAAACTAGGCTGATATGTAGCAGATTGCCGAATTAATAGCAATTAGTTCCAAAAGGAACAGCGTAGGCGCAGCCCGCCGTAGGCATCGCTAGATTATTGGTAAGTTATATTACATTATCTTGCCAAACAAGGATATTGTCTATTTTACAAGAGGGATAAGTGCGATCGCTTCGGGCGGGTGTGCGATCGCGCTTCTACGCAGCAGCTTTTACCTTATCCCCCAATTTGTATGACCATTCAAAAATTAAATCGCCTTCTTCTTTGCGCTCTTGAATAAGGTAAAAATTAAATAAAGGCGGGTGCGGGGGTTGAACCCGCTAATCCCCACAATGGTGGAGACGTAACCGATAATCCTAAATTCTCCGTCCCCGAAAGGCAAGTTGCGAACAAGGATAACCCGCCATGAAGTATGAAGGATAAAGTATATTTCATCCTTCAGCAATATCTACAATTCACCCGTAGCTAGCATCTGGATGATCCGAGGCGTACCTGGGTCAAATCCTGCCAAATCCCAAGAGAGCGAATCTTCAGGATCTACTAAAGTAATCTGGTAAGGTGTCAAGGTGACATACACCGCCTTGACGTTAGGATTTACCTTTTTGCGGTACTCCTTCAGCGCTTGACTTGGATGCTTATACCCAGCCCAGCTTTCCGAGTCAGTCCAAAAGCAGACTACATCAGTTTTGAACTTATTCTTAATCATCCAGTCATAAGCTACAGACGCATCCGTTCCACCGAAGTTTTGGTTGCTAGCTTTGCGAACCGCAGAACTAAAACTATCTTTGGCAGTGATACCTAATTCACGGAATTCCGTAGCAAAGCCGCGAATCATGTAGTTTTTCTCTGCCTTTGCTGTCACTAATGCCATTGTGGTGGCAATTTCAAAGCAAGTTAGTCCCATATCTGCAACCAAGCTACCCATAGAACCAGAAACATCCACGGCGTGCATGAATACTTTACCTGTGGGTTGCACAACATCAAAAGACAGTTCAACCGCCTTTTCTAAAATGTCCACAATCCGAGGAACTGGGTTCCAAGTTTTCTTACTGCGTCCTAATGTTCCACCAGATTCATAAGTTTTGAGTGCTTTCAAAACATCAATCGGATGGATGCGACCTTTACGCAGATGTTCTCTGCGATTAAGAACTGCTTCCACTTGGAGCAAATTAGCATTTTCATCGGCTCGTAACACACCCAGTTCAGTTAAAGAACCCAGGTTACGTAACATTGCACCTATTGGCATTTCCTGAAATAGCAGCTGCCAAGCAAGCTTGTCCATTTTGCCCACAGGTGCAGCCATTTCGTGGGTTAAACGTCCTTGGGAAATAGCTTCATGGGTTTGGGTGGGATTCCGCTTGAGCCACTCATACCACCAAATCTGCGCCAACGCCTCTGAGGGGATATCTGCTGGCAATTCTTCCCAGCCTTTAACTACCCATTCAAATAGTTGACGGTGATTTTCTGTAGGCGGTTTGACATGGAACAACCGCAACGCATCTCGGTGCGAGAAGCCTTGACGCTGTTGATATTTCAACAGTTGATAAGCCAAGCCTTTGACATCTTCCCTTGAGAGCCAAGTTTTACCAGCTTCCCGCACTACTTTGCCAAATCCCCGCAGAGATTTGGTGTAGTTCAACCATTCGTAGAAGTGGCTACCAGTGCGGACAATTTGCGGGAAAATTTCACCAAACGCCTGTTTTGCTTCTGGTGTTTCACCCATCGACAGCAATACCAAAGCCAAGATAGGCGCACTGTTATTGATGGCGCGTCCATCGCTAGCATACAAAATTTCTTCTGCTACACGGCTGGGATTTTCGGCAACAGCTTGTCTGACAACTGTCACAAAATCCTCAGTTAATTCTTGTTTACCAGCATAGTAAGTGCTTTTTGCTGTGCCAACCAAAAGACAACGCCGCAGCATTTTCCAAATGCCAGCATCAAACATCCAGCCGCCGGAACGTCCCTGAACCATTTCTGCTTCCCGTCCGGGGATAGGTTGATTTTGGGGTGTAGTTGTCTTCTTTTTAGTGAAAAAATTGTAATTCATGGTTTCATCTCCCGGCCCTTGCGGGCAAAAATGAAAGGTGGCGGAGCGGGATTTGAACCCGCGACCTCTCGAACCCTAATCGATAACCCTAATTCGTCGGCCTTTTCAGGCAAGGGGTGAACAAGGATGTTTAGCGCTCTACCTCTGAGCTACCCGCCACATAAAAAGTTAGGAGTTAAGAGTTAGGAGTTAAATATTTAAAACTTCTCACTCTTGAGTTTCTACTCAGCATTCAGTACTCAATTTGGTGTAGTGGAGCGGGAATCGTAGCTTGCTTCCCGTAGGGTACCCGCGACCTCCCGCTTGGCAGGCGATAACCCTCAATTCGTCGGCCTTTTCAGGCAAGGGGTGAATAAGGATGTTTAGGCGCTCTAACCACTGAGCTACCCACCACATATCAAGTAAAGTTGACTTGTATTACAAATGTAGTATCTGTATTATTTGTTGTCAAGGGGCTGGCAAGCTAACTTATAGATTTCTTGGTTGGGTCAAAAAACCTCTTTTTTCGCTCGTAAAAACTTTTGCCCGTAGTTTACCGCCGTAGGCATCGCAGACAAATTTTAGAGAAGTTCCAGTTACAGAAGTCTATAACACTTACTAGTGAAGGGTTTTGCCACCAAATTTGCCGCAACTTTGCCAAAAGATACAAAAAAGTGTCCCAATTTTTGCCAATATAGATAGTATTATTTCCCAAAATTCACTTGGCAAAAATCGGCATGAGTGAGAAACCCATAGAAGGTGACGGCAAGGCTTTTCTCGTTCTACTTTTGCCCATCTCGTTTTTGATTATTTTCCTGGTTGCCACATGGAGAATTTTACTGGCGCTGATTGTGCTGGTAATTGGCTTCAAGCTTTGGCAGGAATATCAATGGCAACAGTGGACTCATCGAGTTAACCCAATTTTTCATCAGTTGGTTCGGGAAAATCAGGGCAGACTTACGCCAATGGACTTGGCAATAAGGGGCAATTTTCCTGGAACAACGGCAAAACGCTACTTGGATAGTAAAGCATCAGAATTTGGCGCTAGTATAGTGAACTCCGAAGAGACGGGGCAGTCTTATTACTTTATAACTGCCAGCATTCTCGGCAATATTCTTGATAGTAGTGAGCCTGTTAAAGAACTTCCTGCTCAACCAGTTACTAAAACTGCGCGATCGCTCCTAGCACCACCACCAACCCCACAGGAGGAAGAACCAGAAACCGAATCAACACCACAGCCAACCCATGAGGAAGCTAAACGATCGCTGGAAAAACAGTTAATTTTTGGCTCTCTGATTCAATCTGAACTTGCCAAACGACTAAATGTCTATTCCAGCACGGTTTATAAACGACGAAATGATCCAGAGTTTCCTGAGTGGAGTCGCAGCAAAGACCCTGATGGTATTGCCTGGACATACTCGGAAAAAACTAAGGAGTTTTTTCCGGTGGAGGAAGAAGGATAACAATTCAAAATTAAAAAATATTAATTACTTTTGATTTTTGAATTCTAAACCCACAGCTTCGTTGATGGAATTTAATCCGCTTTGTTCTAGCTTTGAAAGCAAACCTGCTAGAATCCGGCGTACCATCAGTGGGCCTTCGTAAATCCAGCCTGTATAAACCTGGATTAGACTAGCACCAGCAGTAATTTTCTCCCAAGCATCTTCAGGAGAAAAGATGCCACCAACGCCAATAATTGGCATTTGTCCTTGGGTTTGCTGCCAAATAAAACGAATTACCTCAGTGGAGCGATCGCGCAATGGTTCACCGCTAATTCCGCCAGCTTCTTCCTGAGGTGATTTGCCCGTTTGGTCAATCACTTGGGTTTTTAGTCCATCACGGCGGATGGTGGTATTAGTGGCGATAATTCCTGCCAGTTGGTAGGTTTTCGCCAAAGAAATAATGTCAGCGATCGCTTCCCATTCTAAATCTGGCGCTATCTTGACAAAAATTGGTTTACGTGCAGTGTTTTCTTGTTGCAATAAATCTAAAATGGCACTGAGCATAGAAGCATCTTGGAGCGATCGCAAACCAGGTGTATTTGGCGAAGATACATTAACAACAAAATAATCTCCCAAATCCTTGAGTAAACGAAAACTATCGAGATAATCCTGTGCAGCTGCTTCTAGGGGAGTTACTTTAGATTTACCCAAATTTATCCCTATGGGTATTGACTGGATTAACTTCTGCTTTTCTTGTGCCAAACGTGCCGCCATTGCTGCTGCACCGAGATTATTAAAGCCCATCCGATTGAGAGCAGCTTTATCCAACGGCAAGCGAAACAAACGGGGAGGCGGATTTCCTGGTTGTGCGTGAAAAGTTACAGTTCCTAGTTCCGCAAAGCCAAAACCCAGGTTAGACCAAATGCCAGCAGCTACTCCATCCTTGTCGAAACCAGCTGCTAACCCTACGGGATTTGGGAAGTTTAGCCCAAACAAATTTTGTTCTAGGCGTGAATCGTACAGACATAAAGACTGCTTTAAGCGTTGGTTTGCCCAACTAGCAGGGGTTTGTGATAGCCAGCTAAAACTGCGAATCGTCTGCTGGTGTAACCACTCTGGATCGGCTTTTACCAGATTGAACAAAAGCGGACGAATAGCGATTTGATAAATATCCATTTCAATTCTTAACACTACGCGAATTCAGTAGACTGCCGGGCTTCCTCTCCAGCTTTCTGGATTTCCTCTCTAGCTTGTCGGAGTTCCTCTTTAGCCTGCCGCGCTTCCTCTTTAGCTTGTCGGAGTTCTTCTTTAGCCTGCCGCATTTCTTCAGCAATCTGCCGCGCTTCTTCGGCAAAATTTCTCATTTCTTCAGCAAGCTGCCGGGTTTCTTCGGCAGAATTTCTTATTTCTTCAGCAAGCTCTCGCTGCTCCTCTTGTGAGAGCCTGACATATTCAGAAGACTCCCGCTGCTTCTCTTGTGAAAGCCTGGTATCTTCAGCAGACTCCCGCTTTTCCTCTGAGACTTGTCGCTGCTCCTCTAGAGCATCGGACGAAGATTCACCCATTTTCTTAGCACTCCATAATGTAACTTCCACCAACCTCTTACTTAAAACTTTCAGCAAACACCTGTGGCGATATTAGTCAAGGTGCTTTTCTGGGCATCTTATATATTACAAGTTATGTAAACCAATAAATCAGATGGGGCAGCCGCAAAAACCTATAGCCGCCGAACAGCAGATCCTCTCCTTGGGACGTGTCCTCCAGAGCCTCAGAGAAGAAGATGATGTTGACGTTCTGATTGAAACTACTATTTCTTATCTTAAGGAACAGTTTGACTACAGACTGATTTGGATTGCTCTTTACGATCGCCTGAATCACATATTATTCGGCAAAGGGGGCATCACACCTGATCATGACACGAGCTTTTTACGCCAAAGGGTTGTTCTCAGTCCTGGGGATTTATTAGAGCAAGTGGTGATTGAACAGCATCCTTTGGGCATAGCTGATTTACAAACTGAAATCCGCGCCGCCGAATGGCGAAAGATAGCAGAAAAATTCCATATCCAAGGAACGATTATTTTACCAATTCGCTATAAAGACCGTTGCTTGGGTTTGCTGTTACTGGGTTCAGAACGCTGGGGCTACCTACTGACAGGGGAAGCAAAAGCACGTTTGATGATGGTTTTAGGTGAACTGGGGGCAGTGCTTTATCAAAATGAGATGCATTTGCAGCAAAAGCAAACCAAGCGAACCGACGAGCCATTGTTAGAATTGCTAGAAAATTTACGCACCCTCGGAAATCTGAATCAAAGACTTGAAGCAGGGGTGCAAGCAACTCATAAATTTGTCTCCCCTAGCCGAACAAATGTTTACTGGTTTGAGCGAGAAGGGCGCTACTTTTGGTGTCGGATGAGCAATCAGCTTGTGAAAATTGATCGCAATTCCAGCACTCAGCAAGCAGCAGGAATGACTGTACAGGAGTTGAGCGACTTTTATTATGCTTTGGCAGTTAACCAAATTGTCTCGATTGGTGATGCCCGCAGTTCTTTAAAGAGCCATTTTACGGCAAAATTGCTGGAACGACTGAAGGTGCGATCGCTCTTGGCAGCTCCGATAATCTGGCAAAAGAACCTATTAGGTTTTCTGGCGGTAGAAAGCAATGAACCTCGCATTTGGACGGAGGCAGACAAAAATTTTGTTCAAGGTGTTGCTGGCTTAATCTCTCTGGTTGCACCTAACGAAAGTATGGAAAGCACTATCAAACAGATTCAAGAGGATGCCCACCTGACTGGTCAAGTTGCCCAAGGTATCTATAGCGAACATGAACTTCAGGAAACTTTACATAGCTGTGCTAAAAGAGTTTTAGCTCGATTAGCTGCCACCCGTTTTTTGCTGTTGCAGTATGACCCTGAACAGAATAATTATCAATTTATTTACCAAAGTCAGCCCCATAATCGCCGACCGTTGACATTTACCCTTTATCCTCTCAAAGAATTAGATGGGCAGCTTTTGCAACGTTCAACTCAAGCGGTGGAAATTGAGAATTTAGATGAAGATTTACGCTTTTTTAACTGGCGTCCCCCTTTACTAGAAAGTGGTGTGCGATCGCTACTTGTTTGTAAATGCACTCACAGTCATATACCAGCAGCAATTTTGGTCATCACTCACGAAACCCATCGCTCTTGGACAACTCTAGAAAAGGAATTACTGTGGGCTGTTAGTCAACAGATTGGTGTAATTGTTCGTCAGTGGCAACTACATAACCGCACCACCCAGCAGCAAAAATCTTCCCAGGCATTTGAGCAATGCCTACGCATTCTGACACAATTCCAGAACAGTAAAATCGAGGTTGAAAAAAAACATTTAGAACGCACAGCACTCGAACAAATAGCATCAATTTTGGCCTGTCCCCTAGCGGTACTGCTATCCTGGTCGCCTGGTGAAAGTATGGCAGAAATTCTCCCTGGAGTGATTGACAATAGTCAATTTGGGATTTTTTCCGATGCATCAATTCCTATCCAGGCTGAAGCCTTAATTCAGTGGGCACTTGCTACGGAGAGTTACTTGACTTTGAAGGTAGATAATTTACTCCCCGAAACTCGAAAATGGTTGAGTGTCCCAGACAAAGGTCAAATTTTGGTGATGGCCTTACGTACCAATACTGATTATGAAACTACGGGTGTAGTGTTGTTAGCAGACTATCAAGAGCGTCGCTGGTCAGAAACAAACCTCAGTGCGACAGCAACTCTGATTTCTCAATTAGCTTGGTGGCGTCGTGAAAAGCAAATTACCCGACTTTTAGAATCCACAACAGAAGAATTACGACAACTCAACTGGTACAAACATCGTCGCTTAGAGGAAATCCAAAGAATAACGGCGCTATCCCTTAAACAAATACATGATTTGGGTATTCCTGCTAATGAACTCGCTCAGATGCGCTACCAGCTATTGCTGCGGCAGTTAGACCATACAGCCACCTCCATGAGTGGAATGCTAAAACTTGAGCACTGGCAGCTACACATGAGTTGGGAAACTATGCCCATAGCCAGTTTACTGAAGCGATCGCTCGAACGCATCGAAAATTTACTTAAACAACAAAAGCTGTGGATTGGTGTACATGGTTTGGGACAACCGATTGACGAGCAAGAGTCACCAAAGAATTCTTCCCTTGCTAGAGGCGTTCCTACCTCCAGCGCTCAATCTTCAATGGCGATCGCTGGTGATATTGTCAAAATTGAATTAGTTATCCATGAATTATTGGTTACTGCCTGTAACCGTTCTTCAATCGGTGGCAGAATTGATATTTGGTGTCGCCGTTTAGATGCGTCAAAGCCCTCGGATACAAAGCATTCTTTTACAAGTGGAGGGTCTGAACATCAGACATCGCTAGAACTGTCGATTACATACAACGGTGCCATCGAACCACAGTTGCTCACAGAACTACATGATAATACACCCAAAGATGTGCTTGCTCCCTCCAACCTTGACCAACCGCCAGGTTTACATCTGCTGATCTGCCAAAACCTCATGCAGGAGTTGGGAGGGGAGTTAAATTTTTATCAATTACCAGATAATCGGGTAGTTAGCCGCTTGTTGTTGCCCTTAGTTGGCCATGATTCTTAGTAGTATTCTCCTCCAACTGCCTAAAGTCCCATCTTTTCAGACAGAGAACTCAGGAATGAGTCTATAGAGAGATTGACGACACATTTGTTCGTCGAAAGTATCCTCCCTTCGTAGCAAACTGGTTATAATTATTTTCCATCTCTCTAAGAAATCAAATTCTCATATACACAGTATTTATATGGGACGTATTCGTTCTAAATCTGACCTACCTACAAAAATCTGTCCGGTATGTCAACGTCCTTTCACATGGCGTAAAAAGTGGCAAGATTGTTGGGACGATGTGAAATACTGCTCAGAACGTTGTCGTCGTCGCCGTTCTGAAGCTCAAAATGAAACTAACCGCAACACAGACGCAAATAGCGCAAGAGATTAATGGAGTCACAGGTGCAACCTAAATTAATTATTCATGGGGGGGCTGGTAGTTCTCTCCACGGTAAAGGTGGATTGGAAGCGGTGCGCCGATCGCTCCATAAAGTAATAGAAGAAGTCTATTCTCTACTATTATGCGGAGCAACTGCCTCTGAGGCGGTGGTGCAGGGTTGCCAAATGCTAGAAGATAACCCCCGCTTTAATGCTGGTACTGGTTCAGTACTGCAATCTGATGGGCAAATCCGCATGAGTGCTTCTCTAATGGATGGTGCATCAGGGCGATTTAGTGGTGTGATTAATATTTCGCGGGTGAAAAATCCCATTGAGTTGGCACAATTTTTACAAAACTCGCCAGACCGAGTATTATCAGATTTCGGCTCTGCTGAGTTGGCGCGGGAAATGCAAATTCCCAGCTATAACGCTTTAACTGATTTGCGGTTACAAGAGTGGATACAAGAGCGCCAGGATAATTTTAAAAGCGCAATGGCTGGCGTGGTAGCAGAACCTGAACTGCTAGAAACCAGCAATGCCGGACGCGGTACCATCGGTGTAGTAGCTTTAGATGCCTATGGTAGGCTAGCTGCTGGCACTTCTACTGGTGGTAAGGGCTTTGAGCGAATTGGCAGGGTAAGTGATTCTGCTATGCCAGCAGGTAATTATGCTACTAGTAATGCTGGTGTTAGTTGTACTGGCATTGGAGAAGATATCATCGATGAGTGTCTAGCTCCTCGGATTGTAGTACGTGTGACTGATGGTATGTCCTTGAAGGAGGCTATGCAGCGATCCTTTGGGGAAGCGCACCAGAACAAACGGGATTTGGGAGCGATCGCTTTAGATGTTAGTGGAGCGATCGCTTGGGGCAAAACTAGCGAAATCTTACTCGCCGCCTACCATAACGGCGAAAATGTTGGTGACACCTTGGAATGGACTAGCAACGAACTGATCGGCTATTGTTGAATCAGTTTCAGCGCTTCGGCTAAAGTTTCTTGCTGGTAAACCATTGCAGCTAATTCTTGGGCTTCATAACGCCCCTTCCTGCGGAACGCTGCGCGAACAAAAGCTTCTAGCGCCGCTCTTTTCAGTGCCACTTGATATCCTTGTTGCAGAATATCCATTAATTCTGCTTGATTCAAGTAAAAACCACAGGATCTGCGGCGCTTGTTTATTTTGTTGATTTCCCGCACCGTATTTTCTATCGAAACATCCAAAGACCGAGTAGAACGTTTTTCGGCCTTTTGTTTAATTAAATGGATGAGCAGAATTACACCATAACTATCAATTTTATTGATTTTCTCACCGAGGCTCATTTCTTCTAACTCATCCACCAACAGCAACGCCTCATGGATTTTGCCTTGTGCTAGAAATTGCCTAAGTTCTAGCAGTTCTTCCATGTTATTTTTTGAGATTTTGGCTTCACTACTAATCTAGCTAGATTAGACATCTTGCAAAAATCCTAGTTTATAGTCTAAAACCACAGATGAATTGCGATTAACAGTGATGAATTATTTATGTTGATCTGTGGTTTCATTTTCAACACTTTTCTTTTGCCAAGCTGGTTTTACTACCTGACGACTACGGGCAATCACTAGAGAATCATCAGGCACATCTTCTGTAACGGTAGAACCAGCAGCCACGTAGACATCATCTCCCAAGGTGAGTGGTGCTACTAAAACGCTATTGGCTCCAGTCTTTGTGCGATCGCCAATTTTTGTCCGGTGTTTCTTCACGCCGTCATAATTGGCAGTAATTGTACCGGCACCAATATTTACCTGATTGCCAACAACGGTATCACCTATATATGACAAATGTGCTGCATTCGTGCGATCGCCTAATTGAGTATTTTTCAATTCCACAAAATTCCCCACACGGCAATTAGCACCCACTTGTACGTGACCACGCAAATGAGCATAAGGGCCAATTCGGCTTCCTGCCTGCACAGTGCTATCTGTTACTACTGAATACTGCACGGTGACATTTTCAGCCAAGTGACTATTTTCAATTAAACTCCCTGGCCCAATATGACTTCCCGTTTGAATCACTGTATTTCCCCGCAGATGAGTTTGGGGTTCAATAATTACATCGGGCTGTAATGCCACTGTTTCATCAATGGTGATACTTGTGGGGTCGATGAGAGTGACACCCGCCAGCATCCATTTTTCCTTGACTCGTTTTTGCAAAATTTCAGATGCTGTTGCTAGTTGCAAGCGATCGTTGATACCGAGAATTTCTTGGTAGTCTTCCACATCCACTGCCATCACTTGTCCGACTTGAGTCACGGCATCAGTAAGATAGTATTCTTTTTGGGCATTGTTTGCCTGTAGGTGAGGGAGCACTTTTGCCAAATCTTGCCAACGAAAGCAGTAAACTCCAGCGTTAATCCGCTGATTTTGCTTTTGAGCAGCAGTACAATCCTTGTGTTCGACCATTTGCTGCACAATATTTTCATCGTTACAAAAAACTCGCCCGTAGCCTGTGGGGTCTGGTAGGTTCGAGGTGAGAATAGTGGCGGCGTTCTGATTTCGGGCGTGAGTTTGTAACATCTGCTGAAGAGTTTCACTACGTATCAACGGTAAATCGCCGTTAAGTACTAGTAAATCCCCAGTGTAGTCTTCCAAGTGAGGAAGTAATTGCTGGATGGCATGACCTGTCCCTAGTTGCACAGTCTGTTCGACAAACTCCAAAGTGGGAATTGAATGCATGGCGGCTTGCACTTCCTCGGACTGATATCCCACAATCACGATTCGCCGTGAGGGCGAAAGTGGTTCTACACTTTCGAGAACTCTCTCGACTAGCGATCGCCCACCCAAAGAGTGTAAAACCTTGGGTAACCGTGATTTCATCCTGGTGCCGCGTCCCGCCGCTAGAATTGCTACAACTACCATAATTAGCTATCAGCTATCAGTAAAATTATGATTAATGCTGTTGGTACTTTAAAATTTAGGCTCAAACCATACCAGCTAACCATAGAAGAGTGAAATATACAATGAGTTATGATAATACCAATTTGTGCTGATTACGGCAGCTACAAAATCCCCTACTCCTAGTCGCCAGCGTTTTTACTGACTGGAGCGAATAAACTCGGCAAACTGCTGCATTAGATTGGGATTACGCCAACCGGAATCAGCTTCTTCTTGCATCACTAAAAGTCCTTCTGCTGAAGTAAAAGCTCTTTTGTAAGGTCGTTCGCTGGTCAGAGCATCGTAAATATCAATTAACTGAAATACTTGCGCTAGGTAGGGAATATCATCCCCCTTGAGTCCATCAGGGTAGCCTGAGCCATCCCAGCGTTCGTGGTGATGGCGAATAATGGGAATTACACCCCGCATACTGCGTAATGGCTGACAGATTTTTTCTCCTATCAAAACGTGCTGCTGCATGATCTGCCAATCTTCGGGGGTGAGTTTGCCTTTTTTCAGCAGCACTGCATCGGGAATACCCACCTTACCAATATCGTGGAGATAACCACCCCACCTCAAATCTCGAATTTGGTAGCGTGAGAGGTTGAGGTATTCACCAAAAACTTGTCCCAGTTTTACCAGGCGTTCACAATGGTTGCCTGTATTGGGATCGCGACTTTCAATCGACATGGCAATGGAAAATAGTACTTGTTCGGCATGGTCTAAATCTTCGTTCAGACGTTTCTGCCGCACCAAGGACTTGACACGCGCCGCTAGTTCCACACGATCAAAGGGTTTGGTGAGAAAATCATCTGCCCCAACTTCAATTCCCCGAATGCGCGATCGCCTGTCATTTAATGCTGTAATAAAAATCACTGGGATTAGCCTAGTCTGCTCATCCTGTTTGAGCAATTGGCAGACTTCAAATCCATCCATCCCTGGCATCATCACATCCAGCAAAATCAAATCTGGTTGTTTTTGAGTTACCAATCCGACAACGATGGAACCACTATCTGCCTCAATTACTTCGTATCCTTCCATCCCCAACAGGGCAACAGCAGTCATCCGACTAGCGGCATGATCGTCAACAACTAAAACCTTCGGCGGATCTAAATCAAACCCATTCACTTTAGAACCTTTGGCTTGTAGTGTTCTAGAGACCAATGAATCATCACCACAGTTAACATCAGCTTTTATCCAAGAAGACACTGCTTGTCTATCTTCAAGCATAAGGTCTTGTTGAGGTAAGCCTAAAGAATAACCCTCCGAATTTTGCGATCCTACGGCATTATTTGAACCGATACTCTTTACTCTGCTAACGGGGTTTGACCCACTAACAATTTCTTCTGTAAAGCCTGTATGGTTGGATTTCCATTGAATCACAAAGGCACTCCAAGTTTTTGCACAAGTTAACAGTGTCAGATTTAAAAAACAAATTTAATATTCGACTGTATCTGAGCCAGAGTTTCCATAGGGATTATCCATGATGTCAAGCTGCTATCTAGGTTTTCGCAGCATGTATCTTTTATGTTACGAACAAAGGGTATCGTGTTGTCAAATTTTTTGTTTTGCTTCTAGTTCCAGTATGATAAATTGGCACACATCTTAAATCAGGTTTTTTACGGAGATTTTTAACCTAGCAGCGCTAGAAAGCGTTAGGATTGCTTGCTTTATATCGATATATCGGGTTTTTAGTTTTAAATCTTTATGGTAACCATTAGGTATATATATTTTTATTTATACAATTATAGCAATACTCAAGTATATCAAATTACATATAGTATTTGATAAGATATTTAATTAAGCTATTTGGCTGGTAAAAACTCGTTGCCTGAGTATCTGGAAAGGAAATCAGAATTTTTGGCAAAAAAATGTCTAACTTTTCTGGAATTAAGGACTGAGGATGAGGTTTTTAGTTGCCTCAGCTATGCCCGTCGTAGACATTACAACCGAATTACAAACTAGTTCCCATAAAATCCCTGCCTTGTGTTCCCGACAGCCACCTTTTTCGCCAACGGGAGGTAGTTTCCAGCGAAGAGGTTTGTTGCTCTTGTTGTCGCCGCATTACTATGACTTCGGTTGAATCGCTCAATTCCGGATCGCGATAGGGAATGGCAGCACGGGTTAGTAAGTGTTCTTTTTCAGCTTGCGAGAGGGAAGTGAGTGCTGTTATAGGATAGCTATGGTTTAGCCCGTAGTAAGTGCTGCGTACTGAGCGGTATTTAGACTCGGGACTACCAGAATGTGCTGCCACGGTACCAGGCGATCGCCTTCCCACAGGTGGTGTAGAACCGATGATTAAGCCAGCAGACAAAAGTGCTGTGCGTATAGCAGCAGAACAAGAATAGGTGGCTAATAAACCATCTTGATGTAAACAAAATGACAGTTGTTTAATAAATTCAACAGTCCATAATTGAGGACAATGTGGTGGTGAAAAGGGATCGAGGAAAATTGCATCTGCCCAGAAACCGGACTGACGTACTACCGTGATTGTAGTTCTAGCATCGCCAATTAGTAGCTTTGCTTTTAGACAAGGTGTTTGCACATAATGCTCAAAAGCTAGCTGGGACAAACTTTCAATATAGTTACAGTTCCAATTGTCGAATAAATGATGAGCGATCGCAGCTTGTGGCACTGCTGAATTCAGTTCTAAACCGATTACTTCAACACAACAAGTAGGATTCACGGCCCAAATTGTCTGCAAAGCAGCAGCTGTGTTATATCCTAGACCATAACAAATATCCAACAGCCGCAAGACCGGTTTATGCGCCGCTGTAGCCAGTTGAGTCGGTTCCACAAATTTGAAAAAACTCTCCTGCTGCGCTCCATGATGGCTGTGAAAGGATTCACCAAACTCCTGAGAGACAAAGGTGAAGGAACCATCTGCTGTTAGCTTAGGTGTAAAATTCTCTAAGTCTGACATCTTACAAAAAAACTAAATAATGACCAATGTCCAATCCTGAATTTGTTGTTTCGCCAGCTTGGCTGCTTGAACATCTAGAAGATCCGCAAGTCGTTATTGTGGATTGTCGCTTTTCTTTAGCCGATTCACAACTAGGACAACAACAGTACCAAACAAGCCATATAGAGGGATCATATTACTTAGATTTGAATCAGGATCTTTCCAGTCCAGTAGGTAAGCATGGCGGGAGACATCCTTTACCTAACCCTAATGATATAGCTAAAAAATTTGAGTCGATTGGGGTAAATTACCAAAAAACTTTAGTTGTAGCTTATGATGATTCGCGCTTTGCGTTTGCGGCTCGTTTATGGTGGCTTTTGCGCTATCTAGGACATGAGCAAGTCGCAGTACTCGATGGAGGCTTTTCTGGATGGCAAAAAGCTGGGTATCCTGTTACAGATGTTGTACCTCAACCAAAGATGGGTAAGTTTGTAGCTCAAGTGCAAACAGAAAAGGTGGTAGATATTACAGGGGTGAAAAGCCGGAAAGATAGCCACAAGATAGTATTGGTAGATTCAAGAGAAAGCGATCGCTACCGAGGTGAACGAGAACCAATTGATAAAATTGCTGGACATATACCCGGTGCAGTCAACTATCCCTGGCAAGAAGTTACAGACTCTTCCGGTTACCTACTCCCTCAAGAAGAACAACACTGTCGGTGGGAGAAGCTAGAAACAGCCGAAGAAATCTTGGTATATTGCGGTTCTGGGGTTACTGCTTGCGTAAATTTACTTTCTTTAGAATTAGCTGGCATTACCAAGGGTAAACTTTATGCGGGCAGCTGGAGTGATTGGATTTCTTATTTATAGTCATTGGTCATTAGTTTTTGACAATTGGACTTTGGACAAACTTCAAAACCGACCTAATTGCAAACTGTAATTAATACTGAAGAACCAGCCATCAAAATCAATGTTTTCGACGGTTGAACTACCTAAACTTGCTCCAGCCTGTACATTCAAATTACTGGTATCGGATATTCGGTAATTTAAGTGCCCGAATAGCCGATGAAATTGGTCTTCTCGATCGCGCTGTGTAAAGTCCGAGAAGTTCACCTGGTAATCAATACCAACCTGGAGAGGTTTTTGCAAGTAGTAGTTCAGAGACACCCAAAAGGAATTGATTATCCGATCGCGACTTTGGGGATCAGCAAAATTCACACTCAATTCGTAGAAGCTATCTAGCGTTAATTTTGGAGTTAAGGGATCTCGCCGTCCCAAAGACAGTTGCAGAGAATTCTCATTTAAAAAGCGATCGCCTGCTTTAAAGCTATCCAAGCGATCGCTGTTGTTAGCATAAAATAACTGTTGATTGCTCCAACTGATTTCTCCGTACATTCGCTGCGATATATGCTGGTAAAGACTGAGATTAAATCTTATCTGGTTGTAATGATATTGTGACTGATTTATATAACGAATGAGATTGCCATCAATTGAGGCGTTTAAAAAAGTCTTAGATGTCAAAGGGAAATATGCAGAGGTTAGCGTCAGTCCAGAAATAATTAAACCATCTTCTATGGGACTATCATTTGAGGAAAAAATATTAGTCGTCTGGAAGTAACCTACACGGCCCTGTAGATAGCCGATAGGTTTAAACTGAGGTAAGAATTGGGGTTGTTCTATCGGTTTTGGTAGCTGTTGTTCTAGGGGTCGTACCCGTACACGCAATCCCAATTCGCGATCGCTATCAGACTCAGGTGGTTGTTTTCGCGATCGTAGTAGCTGTATTAGCCTCTCTAGCCTTTGGGACTGATTTATTTGAGGTGGATTCAACACTTCCTCTTTTGAGTCTGGAGGAGATGCAGGCAAAACACTTGGCTGCGATTCTAGCTGTGGCGGGTCATTTTGCTTTTGAGTCTCTCCAAATTCTCCGGTTGGATCTGGATCGGGCGGTGAAATTTCGGTTGTTTCCTGTGCCAGATTTAACGGCGTATGGGAATCTAAAGTTGGCAACTCACTCGACTGCTTGCATAAAGAGTTAATTACCTCTTGCTCCAAATTCTGACATAGCTGATAAGTTACCTGTGTATTTGCTAAATTTTTAGGATGCCAAATATCTGTATTTGCAGATTCTGCCGCATCTACTCTAATGCAACACCAGCTCCCACCACTGGACGCTAAAAAAATACAAAAAAACAAATTCTTCCAGTTTTTGAGTCGCATCTGTTTAGATTGCGTTGATCGCATTTGGCAAATGTAGACCCACAAGCTGTATCAGAAGTTCCGATTTAGAAAATACAATTGAGTGCATATATCTTAACCTTGTAGGTATATACTGAAACTACAAACTAAAATTGCTGCTTTTCGGATTGTTCTCCAGATTTTTGCAAAACTGAGATGATGCGATAAAGATTATTATGTTCAGATTTAGTTAAATACAGCCAGTAAGTCACTTCACAACACATCCCTAAGAACTTCTTCTCACTGTATCTGATCTGCTGATCTTATTAGAATCAATTATATGTAAGGTACTTTTCATTTAATTGTTGATATCAATTACTAACTTTTAAATTTGCCAGAGATTTTATTGCATATAATATAAGTTTAAGAATAAAAATTTAAATAAACTATATATGAATATGATTCATTTTTTGTCTATTTTATCTATTAAATGTAGACAAAATTACAAATAATTTTACTAAATAAACTTTCTATAACAATTATCAGCAGCTTAAACCTTTAACTTTTTTGGTATTAGTTGAAATTAACAAATTCTCAAACTATGTTTCATAAATCGTTTCCACTATTAGTGATTGGTTTATGGGGAGTTATAGTACTGCCTTTGCCAAATAGGGTAAGTGCCATAACTCCTCTAACGCGAGCGGAGATTCAGAACCTCCGCAATATGGTACAACTGATACCCAAAGATAAACTCAAGAAACGTCCCGCACGCAAATTAGATGCAATGATGCCTGGGGACGGGCTGTCAACTGGTCGAGCTTCTCTAGCAGATTTGCGTTTTAATGATGGCTCTTTGGCACGAATTGGAGAACAGGCGTTATTTCAATTTTTGCCGAAGACTCGTGACTTTAAACTGTCAAATGGGACTGTGTTACTACTCATCCCACCAGGAAAAGGGCAAACACGCATACAAACACCAAATGCAGCAGCAGCAATTCGTGGTTCAGCATTATTTGTACGCTACGACCAACAAACGGACACTACGATTGTGGGTGCGCTGACAAATAGTGGCATTGAAGTTTCTAACAAGGAAGCTTCTGAAACTCAGGTGTTGGAAGCAGGGCAAATGGTGATTATAGTTAAAGGGAAATTTGAGAGATTATATGATTTTGATCTGAGAAATTTTTATGAAACTAGCCAACTGGTTCGGGAACTTGATTTGAACAGGCAAAGTCCTGTGCCTACACCTGATCCTGCAATCACTAGTGTTCAAGCTGAGACTGCTGCGGCTTTAGAAGCACAGCCACCGATAAAAGGCGAGGGAGTAATTGAAAACCCCTCTTTTGTGCAGCTAACTCCTACACCCGACACCCCAACTGAGACAAAACCCGACACCTCAACTGAGACAACACCCGTAACCTCAACTGAGAAAAAACCTGACACCCCACCTAAGACAACACCAGATACCCCAGCTAAGACAAAACCTGACACCCCGGCTGAGACAACACCAGATACCCCAGCTAAGACAAAACCTGACACCCCGGCTGAGATAAAACCTGACACTTCAACTAAGACAACACCCGTAACGCCAATTGAAAAATTACCCAACACCCCAATTGAAGAATTACCCAACACCCCAATTGAAGAATTACCCGTAACCCCAACTGAGACAACACCCGTAACCCCAACTGAGACAACACCCGTAACCCCAACTGAGACAACACCCGTAACCCCAACTGAGACAACACCCGTAACCCCAACTGAGACAACACCCGTAACCCCAACTGAGACAACACCCGTAACCCCAACTGAGACAACACCCGTAACCCCAACTGAGACAACACCCGTAACCCCAACTGAGACAACACCCGTAACCCCAACTGAGACAACACCCGTAACCCCAACTGAGACAACACCCGTAACCCCAACTG
>NZ_WBKL01000120.1:0-103184 GCF_015714705.1 Nostoc sp. NZL
CGTTCATACTTTCCGAAAAGTCTAGGGACAATGGTGAGATGGTTTGGGGAAATAGTCGGTTATTTTGATGGCAGAACTACCAGTGGTACTGTAGAAGGAATTAATAATAAACTCAAGTTAATTAAAAGACTTGGGTATGGCTTTCGTAATTTTAGCAATTTTCGATTACGCAGTTTATTAAACTGGCACTTTTCTATTAATTCTCCATAAAAGTAACGGATGAACCAAAAAATCTATGTATGAATATCGCAAGCTCACAAAAGAACAAAAAGCTGAACTAGTTAAATATCGCTTAAGCCAGGGTTATCCACCCCACTCTCCACCACATCCTGTACAAGATAAGCAATTTTATTTATTAACGGTAGCTTGTTATGAGCATCAGTGTCATATACACACTGAATCGCGTCGTCAGCAATTGCTAGATATGATTTTTGATAGGTTTGGTGGCAGTGGAAATGAAGATAGGAGCGCTTCATCGCTCACTACGAACTTAACAATTGGTGCTTGGGTTGTTTTGCCTAATCACTATCATCTACTGGTTTATGTTGAAAATTTTGATGTATTAGGTGAATTATTTCGCAGAATACATGGTGCGCTTTCTCGACAGTGGAATATAGAGGAAAATTTTACTAAAAGAAAAATTTGGTATCGTTGGAGCGATCGCGCTATTCGCTCGGAAAGACATTATTATACAACTATTAACTATATTCATTACAACGCAGTTAAACATGGTTTAGTCAAATCTCCTTACGACTGGGTTGAAAGTAGTGTTCACTGGTATTTACAGGCTTGTGGACGGCAATGGCTGCGTGATTGTTGGACTCAATATCCAGTCCAAGATTATGGTAAAGATTGGGATAATTTTTAATGTTTGTAGTAAGGGCTAAATCCTTTATAGGACTTACGCAACTGGCATATTATTTTTAGTTTGTAGTGTTCGCGCAGCGTCTCGCAGAGAGGACTTTAGTCCTCAAAATCAGGGCTGAAGCCCTTACTACAAACTAAAAGTTTTAATTTGTTGTTACACTTGCATAAGTCCTACCTTATTACGAGCTTATTTTTTATCAATATACCTTTGCCACATCTGCTCGTAAGCTTTTTCCATGTCACGGGTAAACTGTTTGCCATTCCAAAGTGGTGCTGTTTGCCGGGATGCTTTGAGCTTCAAAGCAACTTGCTGACGTAAAGCCTCATCCTTCCCTAAGCGCACACCCCATTCTATATACTCTTCATCAGTCCAGGCAATACCTTCTGTAATACCCGCATTCACCATCATGGTGTAGCTATTACGTGCCGCAAACTGTTCACCGACTCGCGTCACCAAGGGAATACCCATCCACAATGTTTCTAAGGTTGTTGTCGCTCCGTTGTAGGGAAATGTATCTAATACAATATCAGCAATGCCTAAATTAGCACGATGAACTGACTCTGAATAGACTATTGGTAAAAACCTTAGCCGCGAACAATCTACGCCTTCTTCTTCGGCAATTTGGTAAAAGAAGCGTTTAATTGTTTCCTGCTCACCAAGTCCTTTAATCAAAAAGTAGCTGTTAGGTACTTGTTTGATAATTTGCATTTGCCACTTTGTCGTTTCTGGATGGCGTTTATATCCTCTTTGGGCGCTGAGATATACAACGGCATCCATAGGAATATCTAAGTCATCGCGGCGGAGAGTTGGGACACCAACTTCAAAACCATCTACTGCTATGTAAGTTTGAGGTAATCGCCAGATTTTCTCTGTATAGTAATTTTGTGCATCATTTGGTAAAACATAAGGATCTGCGATAAAGTAATCAATTGCAGGTATGCCTGATGCATCCCAGCCCAGCCAAGTAACTTGAATCGGGGCTGGCTTGAGTGCCATCACTTCACAAGTAATATCTAGAGTGACGCTATCAAGGTCAATTAAAATATCAATTTCATCTTGATATATCTGGTCAGCAATATCTAGACCATTCATACCTAATTGACGAGCTTTTCCTGCCTGACTTAGATACCATTCTTGGAGATAGTCGTTTACTAATTTGTAGTTAACGAAATAAGTATGTATATCAAATTTCTCTCGATCGTGATGTTGAAATAACCAGCGAGCTAGCCAACCAACAGAATGACTCCTTAAAGCGTAAGAGATATAACCAATTTTTAACTTTTTCGGATGGGGTGTTAAATATTGATTATTCGTAATTTGACGATCATAGTTTTTTCCTTCTGATTCAGCAAGATTTTTAATATAATTATTAAAAATCTCAGCTACCTGATTATGAATAGCTCGAAATTCAGTAGGAGCATCTTTAATGTGAGGTATCGCAAAAGATGGCGAAAGCAACCGTAATATTCTTCCTTCTTCTAAAGGACTTCGTTCAGCTTTAATAAACTGTTGAAATACAGTTTCTAACTCTTCAAAAGTTGTACATATCTCTTGCCAATATCCACCTGCTGACATTAGGCCCCTTAACAGCAAATGGAGTGCAAAAATTTTATCAGCCAAGCCTTCTGATAAGGAATAACACAATCTAGCTGTCTCTATGCCTTGAGAATAATTATGATCATCTTGATAAAAAGTTGCTAAGTGCCGCAAAATTTCTACATTATCTGGCTCTAATCGTAAATGCAATTCTAGTAGAGATGCTGCTAGTAAAGGTTGCCGGAAAGTATGGCCTATTTCCAGAGCAGCAGGAAGCAGTATAGAGAAGCATTGATGAGGATCAGAGAAATAAGGCAGACTAGCTTCTATTAAATTCAGATTAATTGGATGTAAGGGAATAGTATTTAAAACTTCTTTTAAAAATTGGATTAATAATTCGATATCGATTTCTATATTTTCTTTTGCTTTTAAGATTTCAATTAATCCCCACTCATTCAAATCGTCAATCTCTTCAAATTTTTGCAACTTGATACAAAGCATAAGAATTTGAAGCAAATTATTTATATAACTAGGATTAATTTCGCGCATGTGCTGGCGAATTAACCAAGCTAGAGAATATTCCGCCAGAGTTTCACGCCTTTCAGCTTCTATTTGCAAAACTTGAAATAGTTCATTTGTCCAAATTTGTAACTCTTCTTCGTCTGCATCGGTCATTGGCATCATCCAAGTCATTTGAGCTTCTGCTTCTTGCCCTTGCAATAGTAATGTTAATCCTAAATGCCAATAATATGAAATAGTATTTGGATCTATTTCTATTGCTTGCTCATATAATTTTGATGCTTGCAAATAGTTTTCTTTAAGGAAGTATTCTTCAGCCTGATTTTGCCAGTTATATGTATTAGTAATCATTAGGATTTTTGGGGAAAAGTGTAGGGGCAAGATATTGTGAATGACTCACATAATGGAAATAAAGTGGATAGAATAATCTACCCACTTTTAAAAATACCTAATTTAGTTCAATACAAACTACATGAAGAATTAATTTTCCTATACAGCGGCTTAGACAAACTATATTCTCATGTAGTAAGTCCCTTCTCTACTTATTTCAAAGCGGTGTAGTCGGCGGGACAAGAAGTTACGTCAGTGAAAGCATCAGTACCATCTGCACCAGTGTTCACTCTGGCTTTGTCAGCCTCACACAAAGTAGCTATGGTAGTAGCTTCACTGGTACCAGATTGAACTACCACACCCACACCACCGATATAAGTTTTGAGAGGTGCGCTAGCAACTACTGTTTGTGCTTGGTTAGTTGCTATGCTACTACCAGCACCACCACCATCAATTTTGTATATGTAATTTGTGGTTTGTGTTGCAACACCAAGACCTAAGTTACCAAAATCAGCTTGAGCCGCAAATGAGTTTTTTTCTAGGTAAAATGCTTGTTGGGCGCGGTTCATGGAACCTACGTAGGTTTTAGCTTCTGACTGCTTGGCTTTGTTAGCTTGGTTTAAGAAAGAAGGTAGTGCGATCGCAGACAAAATACCGATAATAATAATTACTACTAGTAATTCAATGAGTGTAAAACCTTCGTTTTCTTTCTTTTTGTCGAGGATGTGTTGGAGAAATTTTGCTTTTAGTTCGGTTTTCATAAGTGTTTTCCCGGGGGTAGGAAGTGCTTGTGTGTTCTAGATATAACTTACCCAACTGCGATCGCTTTCCTATCACCTTGGGTAAAAAAGTTTGGCGAGATGTAGTTCTACAATCCAGAATCCTTGCATTCAAAAGCCCCTGATGTAGATCAGGGGCTAGATTCTCAATTTCGTTTGTGAGAGTGCCTTATTCAAACTCAGGTAGCCACAGTTCTAATACCCCAACCTAGTAGCAAGTCTGGTAATGTCAGTGTGTGTCCATTTTGCAACACCACTGGAACTTCGTTTAATCGGTAAACCATTACTATTAATTTGATTACAACAGCCGAATCGCAATTTCCAACCCTTCACATACACCGCTAAGAAAATCTAAATCCAAAGTAGCGATCGCATCACTAGGTTTGTGATAATGTGGATTCCGCAAGAATGCCGTATCTGTCACCATCATTGCCGGATAACCCAAATCCCAAAAAGGTGCATGATCACTAAGTCTGGTTTGGGGAACTATTAAACCTCGATTCGGCACGGGTAGCCATTGACTAGATACGCCAGCTTTGCGAATGTTACGGCTCATACCAATTAAGTCAGGCAATGTCCGTAAATTGCCAATTAAAGCAATAAAATCACCTCTGTCTGGATAGAAGCGTTCCAGAGGAGGAGGATAATTTTGGGAACCAGGCGTAGAATCCTTATAGCCCAGCATTTCTAGGGAGATCATTAAGCGTAGTTGTTGCTTTTGTTGGTGCAACAGGGCTGCATAATCAGCACTACCCAGTAAGCCATATTCTTCCATATCGAAAGCAACCAGCCTTAAGGGATATCTCACAGGTTCAGCAGCAAACTTTCTGGCTAATTCCAGCAACACCGCCACACCTGTAGCATTATCATCAGCTCCTGGTGTTCCGGGAACGCCATCATAATGAGCACCAATTAAAATAGGTGGCAAATTCTTTTTTTGTCGTCTCGCTTGGGAAGGTAAATTTAATATCAAGTTCTTACAAGCTTTACCCCTGACTTCAAAGGTGTGGATTTCCACACTCCCCCATTGGGAAAATTGCTGGCGAATGTATTCTTGGACAAAAAAATGCCCAGCCGTTGCCATGTAAGGATCGCGTTCTCGCGCGATCGCACTCAGGGAAGTTTGTAATCGCTCTGTTAAATTCAAATGTTTAAAATACTAGTAATATTAAGGTTTTCAACGAAGGGGCAGGGGGAAATGACCCCTTCCTGCTGTCCTGGAATGAAGGGGGAACATGGGTCTGAATCCCCCACTTCTATTAAGTGGTTCTCGTTCAAGTAGGGTCTAACCCCAATTCTGTTCTATCCCCCCTGCTCCCTTCTCCCTGCCCCCTTGCCTCTTTTTCAGGCACTCAAAGAACCAGAACAAGTATTATTAAGGTGCATTTACCAATTTGCAGATACAGTGCATAGAAGTAGTTAGATAACAAGAATTGAGGCTGCTTGGACACACCAATCATCGTCAATGCTATCCTAGTCTTGCAACTATCTCCTCTAGCTGCACTTCTTAGCTTACTGCCTTAATGAAGACTATTATACCATTGAGGTGTTTTCATCCAATAGCACAAAGCTAGAGGTAGTTCCGCCCAATCATAATAAATATATAAGACACTTTAGGAGAAGAGTAACGCATGGGCAAGGTAGTCGGCATCGACTTGGGTACAACCAACTCAGTAGTCGCCGTTATGGAGGGTGGCAAGCCGGTGGTGATTGCCAATGCAGAAGGAATGCGAACAACCCCCTCCGTAGTTGGCTTCAGCAAAGATGGCGAAAGAGTGGTAGGGCAAATGGCACGGCGGCAAACCGTCCTCAATCCACAAAATACCTTTTTCGCAGTTAAACGCTTCATTGGGCGGAAATATGGCGAACTTAATCCCGATTCCAAGCGTGTACCCTACACCATCCGTAAGGATGAAGTAGGTAATATTAAAGTTGCCTGTCCCCGTCTCAATAAAGATTTCGCCCCAGAAGAAATTTCGGCAATGGTGCTGAAGAAATTGGCAGATGATGCTAGTCGCTATTTGGGTGAACCAGTGACAGGGGCAGTGATCACAGTACCCGCTTATTTTAACGATTCTCAACGGCAAGCAACCCGCGATGCTGGCAGAATTGCCGGTTTAGAAGTGTTGCGAATTCTCAATGAACCAACTGCTGCATCTTTGGCTTATGGATTAGATCGGGGTGACACTGAAACTATCTTAGTCTTTGACTTGGGTGGTGGCACCTTTGACGTGTCAATTTTAGAAGTAGGCGATGGGATATTTGAAGTCAAGGCTACCAGTGGAGATACGCAACTTGGTGGTAACGACTTTGACAAAATAATAGTAGATTGGTTAGCAGAGCAATTTTTGGAAACAGAAGAGGTAGACTTAAGACGCGATCGCCAAGCTTTACAACGTCTGATGGAAGCGGCGGAAAAAGCCAAAATTGAGCTTTCTGCTGTCAGCGTCACTGATATTAACTTACCCTTCATCACCGCCACGGAAGATGGCCCCAAGCATCTGGAAACTCGTCTAACTCGTTCCCAGTTTGAAGGTTTGTGTGGTGATTTGGTAGGGCGATTGCGGACACCAGTGAAACGCGCCCTCAAAGATGCCGGACTTTCACCTAGAGATATTGAAGAAGTGGTGTTAGTTGGCGGTTCTACACGGATGCCAATGGTGAAGCAGTTAGTGCGGGACTTGATTGGTACAGAACCTAACGAAAACGTCAACCCGGATGAAGTAGTGGGAGTGGGTGCAGCAATTCAAGCAGGCATTCTCGCAGGTGAACTCAAAGATGTGCTGCTTTTAGATGTCACACCCCTCTCTTTGGGATTGGAAACCATCGGCGGCGTGATGAAAAAACTCATTCCCCGCAATACCACTATCCCAGTCCGCCGTTCTGACATTTTTTCCACGTCTGAAAATAACCAAAATACTGTGGAAATCCACGTAGTTCAGGGCGAACGGGAAATGGCCGCAAACAACAAGTCTTTAGGACGGTTCAAGCTCTATGGCATTCCACCAGCACCACGAGGAATTCCCCAAGTTCAGGTGTCATTTGATATTGATGCTAACGGTATTTTACAGGTAACAGCCTTAGATAGAACCACTGGGCGAGAACAGAGTATCACTGTTCAAGGCGCTTCTACCTTGAACGAATCGGAAGTGAATCGGATGATTCAGGATGCACAAAAATACGCCGATGTCGATCGCGAACGTAAAGAAAGAGTAGAAAAGCGGACTCGTTCTGAGGCGTTGATTTTCCAAGCAGAACGACAACTTAGAGAAGTAGCACTCGAATTTGGTATGCAGTTTGCCCGCAGCCGCCGCCAAAGAATTGATAATATTTGCCGAGACCTAAAAGAGAGTCTCAAGGAAAATAGCGATCGCGGTATTGACCAAGCCTACGCCGATTTGCAAGATGCTCTCTATGAGCTAAATCGGGAAGTCCGCCAGACTTATGCTGAAGATGAAGATGACGACTTGTTTGGTACAATCCGTGACATCTTTACTGGTGATAAAGATAAAGAACGCGAATCCCCCAGAGATACATATCGGGAACGCGATTCCTATGGTAACGACTATGGCAGAGATTACGGTAAAGACTATGGCAGAGACTATAGCCGAGACAGTCGTTCTTCCTCCTATGACAGCCGTCCTCCACGCAAATCCCGTCCCAGCTACCAAGATAACTGGGATGATGAAGAAGACAATGATTGGTTGTAAGAAAAGTTAGAAGTTAGGAGTGAGGAGTTAAAAATTAAATCTTTCAACTCCTAACTCATAACTACTAACTCATAACTCCTAACTCATAATTAATCTAAAATCTAAAATTTAAATAACTGACTATGCAAAATTTGCCGAATTTCCGCGATTACTACGAGATTTTGGGAGTATCTAAAGATGCCTCTAGCGAGGAAATTAAAAAGGTTTATCGGCGGTTAGCGAGACAATATCACCCCGATCTTAATCCGGGTAATAAAGCATCTGAGGATAAATTTAAGGATATCGGCGAGGCTTATGAAGTCCTTTCAGACACAGCCAAGCGATCGCAGTACGACCAGTTTAGCCGCTACTGGAAGCAAAAAGGCTTTGCGGGCAACAAACAGACACCAAAAGCTAAAACTTGGCAAAGTGCTCCTAGCGATCGCAACGGCAATCAGGACGTAGATCCAAGCCAATTCTCTGACTTTGAAAGCTTTATTAATCAAGTTATCGGCGTCAAAAATAAGAGTGCAGCAAGTAACTCCAATAATGGCAATACTAGCGATCCGTTTCGTTCCCCCAGAACAAAAGTTGCCTACACCGTTAACACTCCACCTCGCACTACCCGTCGGGATATAGAAGCTAGATTAACGCTCCCATTAGAAAAAGCTTATCAAGGTGGTAATGAACGCATTCGTTTGGAAGATGGGCGATCGCTAGAAGTTAATATGCCACCAGGGATGGTAACAGGTCAAACCATCCGTTTGCGGAACCAAGGCGTTGGTGGTGGTGATTTATACTTAAAAATTACCGTTGAACCTCATCCATTATTCAAGCTAGAAGGTTTAAATATCGTCTGCCAAGTACCTGTTACTCCCACTGAGGCAGTTTTAGGAGGACAGGTAGAAGCACCAACTCTCGATGGCCCTGTAAAAATGACCATCCCTCAAGGAGTTAGGTCTGGTCAAAAATTCCGGCTAGGGAATAAAGGCTACCCTAGCGATGATGGCAAACGTGGCGATCAATTAGTGGAAATTCAAATAGTTACCCCGAAAAATATTAGTCAAGAAGAACAGGAACTGTACGAAAAATTACGGCAAATTGAAACCTTTAAACCCCGTGCTAACTTACTAGGTTAGATAAAAAAATAAATTTTTACCGTGAAAATACCCAAAAAATGAGCTAATTCCGGTGATGATTTGCTATTTTGGGAAAATTAGCTAGTTTCGGAAAACTTTTTCGCAGTGTCTCAAAAATGATTTGCTGTGACTTCTTCCGTCTTACCCAATTCATAAACGATTTAGAATATAAAAAATATCTTTGAGCAAGGTGACTCAAACAGCCGTGAATCACAACGGGGCAATGCCACAAAGCAGTAAACCAACTTATTACTCCCTGCTAGGACTGCATCCCTCGGCATCGGTAATCGACATTCGTCGTGCTTATCGGCAACTGAGCAAACGCTATCATCCTGATACTACAGACTTGCCTACTGCGATCGCCACTCTTAAATTTCAGCAAATCAACGAAGCCTACGCTACCCTAAGCCATCCAGAACGGCGGTTAAGCTATGATTCAAAAATTGGCTATTCTCGCTTTGCGGTGATTCAACCACCTCCAGACTTGAATCATCCCGTCTCGCGTTCTCATGACTGGTCAAAATCAGCTTACCTCGATGCGAGCGATCGCCCTCTCTCATCTGGCGAAATTTTTGCTTTATTTATGCTGGTGTTAACATTTGTAGGTTGTCTTCTACTAGCAATTACCATTGGCTTAACTCGTGGTGATGCTGCTTTCCAAACGCATTTGCTACAGCCAACTCCATCTGTACAACAGCAGATTACTCATGTATCGCAACTAATTACCCTTATGGTAATTAAAAATTAAAAGATTTCCTAATCCAAAATCGCAAATTTCTATGCCTCTTCTTCCCTCTGATACCCCGTTATATAATCATCCCCTGCCACAAATTGAACAGTGGCTAAAAGACCAAGGCTGTCAACAAGACGACACACAGAGACATTGCTGGCATGTGCAGCGGCCTAGTTGGAAAGCTGAACTATGGCTCGATGTTGAGCAAATCGTAGTGCGATATGTCCAATCTGGGGAAAATGGACAAGATATCCAACGTTCATTCAAGTATTCTCTTAGTCGGGATGATGTAGAACAAGCGGTGTTTTCTGGGCCATAAGGAAGAGTACAGTTCACCGTAATAAGTGCGTAGTTTACCGCCGTAGGCATCGCCAATTTTATAAAGTAGGTAAACCAAAAAGTTTTTCCCTCTCAAATTAACTTTATTTGCATCGATGCTATTTAGATCGCAGAGTGAGTGCACCCTGAAACCACTCAACAACGCCATCTGCCAAGACTCGCGCTAATTTTTTTTGTTCATCGGCGTTGGTTATCCATTCAAATTCTTCGGGGTTGGTCATAAAACCCAGTTCCATTACCACTGATGGTGCTGTAGAGGGACGAGTTAGCGCCAAGTTATTCCAAAATACCCCCATTGATGAACGTCCTAGCTGGTTAACTAGATAATTGTGGAGAAAAACGGCTAGGCTATGGGCTTGGGAATGATACCAAAAAGTTCTAATGCCCTTGGTATTCTCTGCATCTCCATCGTCAGGTACTGCTGTGTAATGTATAGTTAGAGCGATCGCTGGTTGTTGTTGATCAATCATGGCTTGGCGATCAGACAATGCTAGTTCTCTGTCAGCTTCTCGCGTCATCACTACTAACGCGCCTCTTAAGACCAGTTCATCACGCAGCAACTTAGATACTGTCAGGCTGACATCTTTAGCTAAATATCCTGTTGGCCCAGCTGCGCCAGTTTCTTGCCCTCCATGTCCTGGGTTAACTAAAATCTTGACACCAGATAATGGTTGTAATTGTACCTGTGCAAAAGCTGGTGAAGAAATGAATATGCAACTGATCGCTAAACCTAAAATTGGTTTCACTGATATAGACTCCTATATGAAATCAGCTTGCACTGCTATGTTTGACGCTAATTATAAAATTGCGTAACCATAAAATGAATAATCGCCCTTAGTAAAAACTTTTTGGTTTACTTAAAGTAGGTATAGCTCACAAAAACGCCCATCCAAAGCGATCGCTTACAATTAAAGTTACTCCTACTCCGATAAAAACCCATGCAAATCGTTCTGCCACCTGAAGTAGAAGCCCTAGTTCAACGCCAAATCACTAGCGGTAAGTATCAGAACGCGATCGCAGTTATTCTTGCAGGCGTAAAACTCCTGGAACAGCAAGAAGACATCTATCAAGGACGACTACAAGACTTGCAACAAGATGCGCGTATTGGGTGAGAAGCATCCGGGCGGGGCGAAGTTGTTGATGGTTCGGCTGCAATGGCTCAAATTCGCGCCAATATGCGTAGTTTACCGCCGCAGGCATCGCGCTACGGTGTTTCAGACGAAGCATGACCCCACAATACCGCCTTACCAAACCCGCAATTCAAGACATTGAGCAGATAGCGGATTACATTGCTAGACAATCTGGCTTGGCTCAGTCTGAGGATTTTTTAAGTAAGCTGGACGCGAAATTTGCCCAAATTGCTCAGTTCCCTCGTCTTGGACGACAGCGTGATGAAATTTTACCTGGTATCCGTAGCCTCGTAGCCTCTCAATAGACAATTACCTCATCCTCTACATGCCCATAGGGCAAGATGTGGAGATTGTTCGTGTTGTCAGTGGTTGTCGAGATAAGCTAATCGTCATTTAAATTGCACCATTTTCATGGTAATAAAAGCTGCAAACCCTCTCCCTTGCTCCCTGCGCCCCTGCGATCTCAATGTGCAAATTAAATGCTTAACAGCTTATCAAAGCCCTATTCAACGACTCTGAGTCTTGATTTACACTTTCCCAAACCGCCGCTCCCGTTGTTGGTAGGCACATAAGGCGCGGTGAAACTCAGCCCGGTCAAAATCGGGCCAGAGAGCATCGGTAATGTAAATTTCTCCATAAGCCATTTGCCAGAGAAGGAAATTTGAGAGGCGCATTTCTCCACTGGTGCGAATTAACAAATCTGGGTCAGTAATTCCTGCTGTGTACAAGTGGCTTTCAAACACCTGTTCATCAATTTCATTGGGTTGTAGCAGACCTTGCTGAACTTGTTTGGCGATCGCTTGACAAGCTTGTAAAATTTCCTGCCGTCCGCCATAATTAGTAGCTACTGAAAACCGGATACCCCGATTATCCTTAGTTTCTTCCATTGAACGGGATATTTCTTGTTGGAGCGATCGCGGCAAGTCCTGCAAATTTCCCACAAACTTAATTTGAACATTCTCTTCGACCATTTCCCGCAATTCTTGGCGCAAAACTCTTTGAAACAGAGTCATCAAAAAATCCACCTCTTCCTGTGGTCTTTTCCAGTTCTCTGTCGAGAAAGCATAAGCTGTAAGTGCCTGAATCCCCCAATCTTGACAACAGCGAAGTAAATCTTTGAGAGCATCTACCCCTCGCTTATGACCCATAATCCGAGGTAGACCCTGACGTTTAGCCCATCGACCATTGCCATCCATAATCACTGCAACGTGTTGGGGCAATAGTTCTCGTTTTAAGTCATTAGGTAAATCTTGCAGTTTAGTTTGTTGTGCTGTCATTTTTTATCTCGAGAAGCGGTCGATGGTAATCCGAGTAAACGTGAAACCAGTGCTAGTGTCTTCCCACCTATCTGACGAACAAAACTCAACAGACCAGGAGCAACAGCTTCCCTATCGACGGTTGGGGATAAAAGAGCCTCTAATGACTCTTTCAGTTTCCTAATCGTCAGCGGTCTATTTAGGGTTCCCCGTTCCGCTAAGGAAATGGAACCTGTTTCTTCAGATACGACGACACAAATGCAATTTTCGACCCGCTCAGTAATTCCCATTGCCGCCCGGTGGCGTGTTCCCAACTGGCGCGAGGCTGTGCGTCCCGAAAGTGGTAAAATTATACCCGATGAAACGATCCGTGAGCCACGAATTAATGTTGCTCCATCGTGTAACAAAGTTTTTGGCTGAAAAATTGTCTGGATTAGTTCTTTAGAAACTTCCGCATTTAGCTTTACTCCTGGCACAGAAAAATCTCGCTCATCAATTGGCCCTGTGGTTTCCACAATTAGTAAAGCTCCAATGCGGTTTTTTGACAATTCTTTAACAGCCTCAACAATTTCATCAATTACACTATCAGATTTGGGGATTGCCAGCCGATCGGGTTGAAACAACTGGCGGAATTCGCCACGCCCCAATTGCTCCAAAAATCGTCGAAACTCTGACTGTAGAGCAACTGCCATCGCCACAGCACAACCAATCACCAACTTTTCCAGTACAAAACTTAGCAGAGGTAGTCCTAATCTGCCACTTAGTGCTGAGGCTAGCATTAAGATAATGAATCCCCTCACCATCCATAGTGTTCGGCGCTCACTAATGATAACTAGTATCATGTAAGTCAGCGCCAGCACTAACACAATATCCAGAGTCCCAAGTAGCAAGGACTGTGACCATCCTAGGTTTATCAGCCATTGCTTCCACCAATCTCTCATGACATCTGGATTACACTTTTGCCTCTAATTACATTTAGTCATTAGTCATTAGTCATTAGTCATTAGTCATTGGTCATTAGTTCTTGGCTAATGACTAATGACCAAGGACTAATGACTACATTTTCAGTCTTTCTGGTAGGCGATCTTGTCGAATTAAATCTTGATAAGTTTCACGTTGCAAAATTAAATTTGCTTCGCCATTCGCCACAACAACTGCTGCCGGTCGGGGCAAGCGGTTATAGTTAGATGCCATACTGTAATTGTACGCACCAGTTCCCATAACTACGAGAATATCTCCTGGTTCAGTCTTTGGGAGTAGTGCATTTTTAATCAGAATATCTCCTGATTCACAATGTTTACCAGCAATTGTGACTGTTTGGGTTAAAGGAGAAGACATTTTATTGGCAACTACTGCCCGATAAACTGATTGGTAAGTAATCGGGCGGGGATTATCGGACATTCCCCCATCGATCGCTACGTAGGTACGAATTTCTGGGATAACTTTGGATGAACCAATAGTATAGGCAGTGACGCAAGCTGTGGCAATTAGCGATCGCCCCGGTTCACACAGTAATTTTGGCAAAGGTAAATTTTCGGCTACACAAGCTTCTTGAATTACCTCACAAATCGGTTTCACCCACTCTTCAATGCTGGGGGGATCGTCTGATTCTATATACTTAATACCTAAACCACCACCGACATTTAACTCTGAAAAATTTAAACCATACTTCGCCGCATCACTTAACCACTGTACCATCAGAGCCGCTAAATCTCGATGCGGTTGGCGCTCAAAAATTTGGGAACCGATATGAGCATGTAACCCTAAGCAGTTAAGGAAAGACTGTTTGCTGACAAAAGTAAATAATTCCTCTAACTCATTTGGATCAAAGCCAAATTTACTATCTAGTTGCCCCGTGCGGATATATTCATGTGTGTGACATTCAATACCCGGAGTCAAGCGCAACAAGAATCGAGGCTGTACGGAGGGGGAATTTGCTGTCTCAGCAATTTCTACCAAAGTGCGTAACTCGTGCCAGTTATCCACCACAATAGTGCAACCGACTTCTGTGGCAAAAATCAGTTCTTCACGAGATTTATTGTTGCTATGAAGATAGATTTTCTCAGGATTGACGCCTGCTTGCAGCGCAGTGTAGAGTTCACCGCCTGATGCGACATCAATTCCTAAACCTTCTGATGCCGCGATCGCACAAACTGCTAAACAATTCCAAGCTTTTGAGGCATACAATACTTGAGATTCGCCCTTGTAGTACTGCTTGAAAGCATCTCGGTATTGCTGACAAGCTGAACGCAGGGTTTCTTCATCTAAAATATATAAAGGTGAACCAAACTGCTCAACTAGGGTTGTGACATCACACCCACCAATTTCCAGGGAGTCATGATTATGAACTCTGGCAGTTAAGGGTAAAAGTTCTTGATTAGGCGATGGATTTGCCTTGGTGTCGTGCCTGTGAGGTAAATATTGACTTCCAGAATGTTGAACCCCAGTGGGGTGAGTCGATACCATAACTATAAAAATTGTCCTTGTTCAAATTAGGGGCTTTGAGTTAGTCTCCCGATTCCCAGTTTACAAAGGGTTTGTAATCTTATTCAATAAATGTGATCTCATTAGATTTAGAAATTAAATTACTGACACTAGAAAATCTCAGTGCTATTCTGGAACTCGATCAAGCCTGTTTTGGTGGACTTTGGACTCGGGACGGCTACAAACGAGAATTGGATAGTCCCAACAGCGATTTACTCGGTTTATTTTCCCCATCCTCCAGCACAAGTTTGCTAGGAATGGGTTGCTTTTGGTCAATTTTAGAGGAAGCCCACATTACAATTTTGGCGGTTCATCCCCAATATCACCGTCAAGGAATGGGTGCAGCTTTACTATATTCACTCATTAAGACAGCTTGCGATCGCAAAATGGAGCGAGCTACCCTCGAAGTCCGAGCCTCCAACTTGGCGGCAATATCTTTATATCAAAAATTTGGCTTCAAAACAGCAGGGCGGCGGCGGCGTTATTACCAAGATAACGATGAGGATGCGTTAATCCTTTGGATGTCAGACCTGCAACACCCCCATTTTCAAAAGACTTTGGATAATTGGCATACCCTAGTTAGCGATCGCTTGGGCAAATCCTCTTGGCACTTGCTTTTTAGGTAGTTGAGGATTATTAATTTTGAATTATCCGGGTTGATGATCAGCTTCAGCAAAAAAATGCAACTTTGCTGCGTTTTTTAAATTTAAATATTTTATAAAAACCCAGAAAAACATAACATAAACCTATGTAAATAGGTTTTGGTTGATATTTAAAAAAAAATATGTTATTAGTAGTTGTTTGGGATTGAGTGAATCAACTCTCAATGTAAGCAGTGAACTGTTTGTAATAAATCCCAAAAAGGCTGGTGAACTAAAGCTCCTCAGTACACTAGCCAGATAAAAGTAGTCAATAGTTAACAATTAGCCCATCACCCCAAGTCATAGCTTCAGGATGTCTATAATCTGTTATACAGGCATCCAAAAGCTTTGCCTGTGCTAAAATCAGCATACCGGCACGACCGCAGGTGATGGGAAAAATGCCATGTTTGAACGCTTCACAGAAAAAGCCATTAAGGTAATCATGCTGGCCCAAGAAGAGGCCCGCCGTTTAGGTCACAACTTTGTTGGAACCGAACAGATCCTCCTGGGTCTGATTGGCGAAGGCACTGGAGTGGCTGCCAAGGTGCTGAAATCAATGGGCGTCAATCTCAAAGATGCCCGAATTGAAGTTGAAAAAATTATAGGACGGGGATCAGGCTTTGTTGCCGTGGAAATTCCGTTTACGCCACGGGCAAAGCGAGTTTTAGAACTCTCCTTGGAAGAAGCACGCCAACTGGGGCATAACTACATTGGCACCGAGCATCTGCTGTTGGGCCTAATCCGCGAAGGGGAAGGTGTCGCAGCCAGGGTGCTAGAAAACCTCGGTGTGGATCTATCTAAGGTAAGAACCCAAGTCATCCGCATGTTGGGTGAAACTGCCGAAGTTTCACCAGGCGGTTCATCCGGGCGCACAAAAACCCCGACTCTGGATGAATTTGGCTCAAACCTAACCCAGATGGCGATAGACAATAAGCTCGATCCAGTGGTGGGACGCGCCAAGGAAATTGAGCGGGTAATCCAGATATTGGGTCGCCGAACTAAAAATAACCCAGTGCTGATTGGGGAACCAGGGGTTGGTAAAACTGCGATCGCTGAAGGTTTAGCTTCACGCATTGCCACTAAAGATGTCCCTGACATCCTGGAAGATAAACGCGTCGTCACGTTGGATATTGGTTTGCTCGTAGCAGGAACCAAGTACCGGGGTGAATTTGAAGAACGCTTGAAAAAAATCATGGATGAAATCCGCTCGGCGGGTAATGTCATTCTCGTGATTGATGAGGTACACACCTTAATTGGTGCAGGTGCGGCAGAAGGTGCTATTGACGCAGCGAATATCCTCAAGCCAGCTTTGGCCAGAGGTGAGTTGCAGTGCATCGGAGCTACAACCCTAGATGAATACCGGAAGCACATCGAGCGAGATGCAGCTCTAGAGCGGCGTTTCCAGCCAGTGATGGTTGGTGAACCTACAGTTGATGAAACAATTGAAATTTTATATGGTCTGCGCGAACGCTACGAGCAACACCATAAACTGAAAATCTCCGACGAAGCATTGGTAGCAGCGGCGAAGTTATCAGATCGTTACATTAGCGATCGCTTCCTCCCAGATAAAGCCATCGACTTAGTTGATGAAGCTGGTTCTAGGGTGCGCTTGATTAACTCCCAACTGCCACCCGCAGCCAAAGAGTTAGACAAAGAACTGCGTCAGATATTAAAAGAAAAAGATGACGCAGTGCGCTCCCAAGACTTTGACAAAGCAGGGGAATTGCGCGATCGCGAAATGGAAATCAAAGCCGAAATCCGAGCGATCGCTCAAAGCAAGACCAATGCAACTGGCACAGAAGGTGAAGAACCTGTAGTTACAGAAGAAGACATTGCTCACATTGTCGCTTCCTGGACTGGAGTACCGGTTAACAAACTCACCGAATCTGAATCTGAAAAGCTGCTGCACATGGAAGACACCTTGCATCAGCGTTTAATTGGTCAAGATGAAGCTGTGAAAGCAGTTTCACGAGCAATTCGCCGCGCTCGTGTCGGTTTGAAGAATCCCAACCGACCCATAGCTAGCTTTGTCTTCTCTGGGCCTACTGGTGTAGGTAAAACCGAGTTGGCGAAATCCTTAGCTGCTTACTTCTTCGGTTCCGAAGAAGCGATGATCCGCTTAGATATGTCCGAATACATGGAGCGTCACACCGTCAGCAAGCTGATTGGTTCCCCTCCAGGTTATGTTGGCTATAACGAAGGTGGTCAGCTGACCGAAGCCGTGCGGCGGCGTCCTTACACCGTGGTGTTGTTCGACGAAATCGAAAAAGCACACCCCGATGTATTCAACATGCTGCTGCAAATTTTGGAAGACGGTCGGTTAACTGATGCCAAAGGTCGCACGGTGGACTTCAAGAACACCTTGCTGATTTTAACTTCCAATATTGGTTCTAAGGTAATTGAAAAAGGCGGTAGCGGTATCGGCTTTGAATTCTCCGAAGATGCCAGCGAGTCAACTTACAACCGGATTCGCTCTTTGGTAAACGAAGAACTCAAGCAGTACTTCCGTCCAGAGTTCCTCAACCGACTTGATGAAATTATCGTCTTCCGTCAGTTGAACAAGCCGGAAGTGACCCAAATCGCCGAAATTATGCTCAAGGAAGTATTTGGTCGTCTGACCGAAAAAGGTATCACCTTAGAAGTCACAGACCGCTTCAAGGATCGTTTGATCCAAGAAGGTTACAGTCCCAGCTACGGCGCAAGGCCATTACGTCGGGCAATTATGCGCCTGTTAGAAGATAGCCTAGCAGAAGAAATTCTGTCTGGACGTATCAAGGATGGCGATACAGCCCTTGTTGATGTGGATGAAAATGGCGTTGTGCAAGTTAGTTCTCAACAGCGCCGGGAATTGTTACCCCAAGGTGTTGAGTAAGATTTAGGATTTGGGATTTAAGTCTCAAATAAAAAATTAGAAAACGGTAGAGTATTTACTGCTCTACCGTTTTTTATTCACTAAATATTTATTAAGTGCTTCAAATTTGGATCTAGTAGCATTTGGTCTGCGGTAGTATATCGTTCACTAAACCGCCTTGTATTATAGCTTGGTAGTAGAATTAGGATACAACATGAACAAAGGAGCAAGAACGTGCAAGCCATACTTTATCGTTACCATGTTAGATTAATCCGATAAGCACTAAAAGGTGTTCTAAGTTATGATCTTCAGTGATGTAGTTGAAGCAATTAAAAGTCTTTCCAGCGAAGAAAAGTTAGAAATTCAACTGTTATTACAGCAATATCTACGCGAAGAAAGGCGTGAAGAGATTTATCAAAATTTTCAGGCGGCGCAAGTAGAACAGCAAAATAGTGAACTAAAGTTTTCCTCGAATATGGATGAACTGAGACAACTGATAGAAGAGTGATGACAAAAGTAAGTTTCAGTTCTTCATTTCAACGTGCTTTTAAAAAGCGAATTCAAAGGAATGTAGATTTAGAAGCACGATTTTGGCAAAAGTTGGAGCATTGTATTGATAGTTAAGATGTTGCGAACGCCTTTCAAAGATGATTTCGAGTATAGTTCATCTACGCAAGTGTCACAAGCGCCTAGTAAGTCAGCAGCTACTCGTCAATTAGCCAGCCACGCTCTATTCCGTGTTCAATTCCGCCAGTCCAATCCATTTTCAGATGCTTCCGCACTTTATGCAATAGATGTTGAACTACAACTGGATTAATTGAATTTTTAACATATTTTTCTTCATATCTAAATTCTCGGTCAGTGTTTTTTTGCTGACGTAGTACGTAAATTTGGTCAACCTTGTACTTGCGAAGATTGACATCACTGGTCAGCTTAATCCACTCCATAAGTACAACATATAAACTATTTGGATTTCTTGCCTTTAAATCCTCTGCTGCTCGTGATGAACCTTCGAGCATAGTTTTATCGAGATATGTTTTACATTCAATTGCAACAACTGGAATATCGAAAATGTGCGTTTCGGTGTTTCCTGTAACTGTAACTTCAGAGTAGTTTTCCGGCTCCTCTTTAAGAAGTGGCAGTATTTCCCCAGGATTTTCATCTTTCTCCGGTGGGGTTGCTGCTTCAAATGATACTTGAATAGTGGCTCCAATTACAAAGTCATGATCTTTCTTTTCAATACGTGCATACGGTCGCTTAAGCATCTCAGAGTATTTTGGCGGTACAAAGAAAATATCTTTGAACGTATGTGATTTGCCGATGAGAGCATTTTCTCCAAAGTCTCTGACTAAATCTTTAAACAGATAATAGAGAAATTCCTCCAGCACGCTAGAGTGAAGGTTCGACCGAGAATCAAACTTTTCAGCATAGTGCTGCTGGTCTAAAAAATCCTTATATTTTGATAGAAGTTCTACTCTGGTAGCAATAATTGCGTCATCTTGATCAGTAGGTGTTGATGTCGGCCCAACTAATTCGAGATTAGCTGAACGCCACTTATCATACTCAGTTCTAATTTCAGTGAGATATTTTTTACTATCAACATCTCTGTATTTTGTGCGGTGATTCTCCTTTTGTTCAAGATTAGAGCCGTGAACTAAAGGGTTCCTATCGCTTTTGGGCATAGCTCTAATTTTTCTTGAAGATGAAGTGCGATCGCTTTAGCAAGAATAGGTGGTACAGCATTACCTACCTGATTGTACTGGCAAAGAAACTTCTCGTCGAATCTCTCTTCCCGATGTAATAACTTGTGAGATACAACAGTCTTCTTTCCTAGAAAACGATAAGAGTCAGGAAAAGATTGAAGACGTGCCCCTTCACGGGCTGTCAAATTGCGATGCTGGAAAGGATGAAGAAAATTGGCGTAAAACGAAGCTGCTATTGTATGTGATGGTTTATATGGATTTAAACGTCGGTTATTTTGGTCATAACTTATCTCAGATAACTCACCATTTCCACTACGCCGTCTAGCCCCATGTTCTTTTGGTGCATCTGAACTTGATTCACCCCATTTAATATGTTTGAAGCGTTCTACAAGCCTCTGGGAATGATCCATTGCAACATGATTGTAAAGTGTTTTACTGCCATTCCTGCTCCAGCTTTGATAGTTATTGAGAGGTTTTGAAATGTAAGGTTGTTCCTCTTCACCCTCACGTGCATTCAGTGGTGGTAAATCTGATATGGCATCCCACAAGCTAAGGGCAGGAAGTAAACCCATACAGGCAAATATTGATAATTGAGAGCTATTGATATGCAATAAATCTAAGGAGTGTGTTTTTGGAGGAATACCTAATTCCTTTCCTGTTTTATTTCCAACAATAAAAATACGCTCCCTAATTTGTGGGACACCATATTCAGCAGCATTTAATGACCATACTTCTACAAAATACCCTAAATTCTCAAAAGTTTCTTTAATGATATCTGTTACCTTTCTGCCTTCATTATTTTTGCGCGAAAATAAACCTTTAACATTCTCCATTACAAAAGCTTGAGGTTCGAGAAAACATATCCACTGAGCAAAGTTAATGAATAAACTATTTCTAGGATCTTTAGGATCTTTTTGTGCTGGCCCGGCAATACTAAAGCCTTGACACGGAGGCCCACCAATAACAATATCCGGCTTGAAATGACAGATATCCTTAATGCTACTTGCAGTGTTTAAATCACGAATATCCTGTTGAATAACTGTCATATTAGGGCGGTTATGGCGCAGTGTATCACAAGCCCAAGCATCAATCTCAACGGATAAAGGAACAGAGAAACCTGCCATCTCGAAACCTAGACCAAAGCCGCCAGCCCCAGCAAACAAATCAATAGTGATAGGTTGTGCTGTTAGCATAGACTCTTAATGTGGTTACTCATGTGATTTACATTCTAAACACTCTAGGATGATACCCTTGTAGCTCTTTGTCAACCTGCTACACAGTTATTCTGGTCAAGGTCTCTGGCTATAAGTAATTTTTAGTATTCTTAAGGACAAACTGTCTTTATCTTCAATCAATCGACTGATTCTGAATCAGACCTGAAGTGCCTTGAAAATGGAAGAATATAAAGAATCATTAGGAGGAATCAATCGTCATGACTGTGATAGTTGCTAAGTGGAGGATTGACGAATATCACCGCATGATTGACGCTGGCATTTTGAGCGATGGCGTAACCGCCCGCCGGAGGCGATCGCAAAGTGGAACTACTTTAGGGAGAAACCATATTAATTCCACTCATAGCCCAAATGCTGTTTCAAAAATACCAAGGTGCGATCGTTCACCAGTTCTGCGGCTTCCGATTTTCCATTTCTCTTCCCCATCAAGTTTTAACCCAGTTGAAGAGGCTGAACAGATTTTAGCAATGCCTCCCCCTCTCCTTGTTCTCTTCTGGTCAACATGAGCTAGCGTATCTCACAAGTTTCTCAAATTGTTCTCCTATCATCATAACTGTGAGACTCGCAACATCCTGAAGAGACGAGAGGCTCAAACGATGAATTCAGAATCTGCTGTTAAGAGGAACAACACGACAAAAACACCCTCCGTAACTCGTGGTGATAAGCGCTTTAAAATGCTGGAAGCAACTATAAAACGCTACCAGTATCAACAGGATGCACTCATTGAGATATTGCATAAAGCGCAGGAACTGTTTGGTTATTTAGAAAACGATGTATTAATTTACGTTGCTCATAATCTCAAACTGCCACCTAGTCGAGTTTATGGTGTTGCCACTTTCTACCATTTATTTTCACTTGCCCCTAGCGGCGTACATACCTGCGTGGTATGTACAGGTACAGCTTGTTACGTTAAAGGCGCTGAAGCTATCCTGGCAAATTTAGAAAAGTCTATTCACATCCACGCTGGTGAAACCTCAGCAGATAGACAAATTTCACTGCTAACAGCAAGGTGCCTGGGTGCTTGTGGAATTGCACCTGCTGTAGTATTTGATGGTACCGTTTTAGGCAATCAAACTGCTGAATCAGTCCTTGATCGCATCAAAGGATGGTTACAAGATGGATCTACCTGAGTTAATTGAAATTGCACAACAAGAAAGTGCTTCAGAGAAACCTGTGCAAATTCGTTGTTGTGTTGCGGCTGGTTGTCTGTCTGCCAATTCACAAGCCGTCAAACAGCGTTTGGAAGAAGCTGTCACAGCAGAAAATTTGGCGGAAAAAGTAGAAGTTCGTGGCGTTGGCTGTATGCGTTTGTGCTGTCAAGGGCCATTAGTACAGGTTGAGAGAAACACCAAACCAGAAAGTCTAGCTACGCTTTACGAGAAAGTCACACCTGATGATGCACCCTCAATTATTGCTGCTCTAAATGGGGGAGAGACAACAGTCCAACAAGGTGATTTAACTCATCCATTTTTTACATACCAGATGCCGATTGTTTTAGAAAACAGTGGCAAAATCGATCCAGAACGCATTCAATCTTATATTGCCGCCAAAGGTTATCAAGCCCTTTACCATGTCTTGCGAGAGATGAATCCTAGCGAAGTAGTAGATGCTATTACCCGCAGTGGTTTACGGGGACGTGGTGGTGCTGGTTATCCTACAGGTTTGAAATGGGCAACAGTTGCTAAAGCAAAAGGCGATGCCTACGGCGAGCGAAGCGATCGCAAATTTGTAATCTGCAATGCCGATGAAGGCGATCCGGGGGCGTTTATGGATCGCAGCGTCTTAGAAAGCGATCCCCATCGCGTTTTGGAAGGAATGGCGATCGCAGCCTATGCTGTAGGCGCAAACCAAGGCTACATCTACATCCGGGCAGAATATCCCATCGCCATCAATCGTTTGCAAACTGCAATTCGCCAAGCACAACGCCTTGGCATCTTAGGCAGTCAAATTTTCGATTCTAGCTTTGATTTCAAAATTGATATTCGTATCGGTGCTGGTGCTTATGTATGTGGTGAAGAAACCGCTTTAATGGCTTCTATTGAAGGTAAACGCGGTACTCCTCATCCCCGTCCGCCTTACCCTGCCGAGTCTGGTTTGTGGGGCTATCCTACCTTAATTAATAACGTTGAAACTTACGCCAATGTTGCACCTATTATCCGCAAAGGTGCTGACTGGTTCGCTAATATTGGCACTCAAAAGAGCAAAGGTACAAAGGTTTTTGCATTGGCAGGCAAAATCCGTAATACAGGTTTGATAGAAGTACCGATGGGAACTTCACTGCGGCAAATTGTGGAAGCAATGGGTGGCGGCGTACCAAATGGCGGTGTGGTAAAAGCAGTGCAAACTGGTGGCCCTTCTGGGGGATGTATTCCAGCATCAGCTTTTGATAGTCCGGTGGATTATGAATCACTCACTAAACTTGGTTCGATGATGGGTTCCGGCGGCATGATTGTCATGGATCAAACTACCAACATGGTGGATGTCGCCCGCTTCTTCATGGAATTTTGCATGGATGAATCTTGTGGTAAGTGCATTCCCTGTCGGGTGGGGACGGTGCAGTTATATAAATTGTTGACAAAAATTAGTGAAGGTAAGGCATCCTTTGCTGACTTGGAACTGCTGGAAGAACTATGCGACATGGTAAAACATACCAGCTTGTGCGGTCTTGGTCAGTCTGCACCTAATCCGGTATTTAGTACCTTGCGTTATTTCCGTGATGAATATTTGGCTTTGATTAAAGAAACCGCCATATCTAAATAGGTGGGTCAAATGTTTACCAAAATTTTCTTCGGCATTGGTGCATTCCTGGCGATCGCATTCATAGTTTTAGTCATCATTCAGATAAAGAACCAAAAAGAAGTGAGTAAGATTTAGCGATCGCTAGAATCGTCACCAACAAGCGATCATGTCACTGAACACAATTCAGAGTTCTTTCAAGCAAAGATTGAGCGGGCTGAGTTTTGTTGAGTATAGCAGGAGACAAGAGGTTAAACATTACTGTTCCTAACATTTACACTCTCAAAATGTCCTAATCTATATGCTCTTTAACGGAACTCAAAACAATCACTCTTGTGCTGATGAATGACTAAAAAAGCGAGGTAAAAATGGTAGTAAAAACTTTAACAATCAATGAGCAGTTAATTAGCGCCCGTGAGGAAGAAACCATTCTCCAAGCAGCGCAGGATGCAGGGATTCACATTCCGACTTTATGTCACCTAGAAGGAGTTGGAGATGTTGGGGCTTGTCGGCTTTGTTTAGTAGAAATTGCTGGCAGTAATAAACTTCAACCTGCTTGTGTGACGAAAGTTACTGAAGGTATGGAAGTTGAGACAAATAGCGATCGCCTGCAAAAATATCGTCGCACAATTATCGAAATGTTATTTGCTGAAGGTAATCACATTTGCTCGGTTTGCGTAGCTAATGGTAATTGCGAATTGCAAGACTTGGCGATTGAGATGGGTATGGATCATGTGCGTTTGGATTACCATTTCCCCGATCGCAAAGTCGATGTTTCTCACGATCGCTTTGGCGTTGACCACAACCGTTGTGTTCTTTGCACTCGTTGCATCCGTGTTTGTGACGAAATTGAAGGAGCGCACACTTGGGATATGGCGGGTAGAGGCACAAATTCCCATGTAATCACTGATTTAAATCAGCCTTGGGGAACCTCAGATACTTGTACTTCCTGCGGCAAATGCGTTAATGCTTGTCCGACAGGTGCACTTTTTAACAAAGGCTCAAGCGTCGGAGAAATAAAACGCGATCGCGCCAAGCTTGATTTCCTAGTTACAGCACGGGAAAAACAACAATGGCTTATTTAGTCACTAATCATGAATTAGCACAATGAGGTAAATCTAATGTTACGCCGCATCTTAAAAACTTTTTGGTGGCTCCTATTGCTGGGAATATTAACAATATATATATACCTGGGTTTAGCAACTTTCACATCTCAACAGGTGATTGCTGCTGTTATTCAATTAGAAGAAGCGCCAGGAGAAGTAGTATATCGCTCACAGCAAAAATTGAATGATGAATTAGGAAATTATTGGCAGGTTGTCTTGTTTAAGCGAGTTAATTCTAACGGCAATAAAATATCTTCAATAAATCTCCGATTAGTGGGATTTACCGGTTCTCAGGAACTGGGGCATCCCTTACCCCTGAAGATTACTACTGATACAGGTAAAGTATTGACTGCTCCTGATATTTTCCTCGATGAAGCACCAGCACCAACTATTGGTCAGTATGACTTCAAGGATGTTTTACCTCAATTGCCAACGGAAGATTTATTGATTGGTATACCTGTAGGTAAACAACACTTCATCAATTTATCAATACCTCAATACATCGTGCAGGAATGGCAAGAAGTTGCACTAAAGTCCTAAGTCCTAAGGTCAAAATTCATTTGCTCCTTAAAAAAAGAAAATGGCTCGTTTAAAATTAGCGACAGTTTGGCTAGGCGGCTGTTCTGGCTGTCATATGTCTTTTCTCGATTTGGATGAATGGCTGATTGATTTAGCACAACAAGTAGATTTAGTTTTTAGTCCCTTTGCTGATGCCAAAGAATATCCTCAAGGGGTGGATGTGGTTTTAGTTGAGGGTGCAGTAGCCAATGAAGATCATCTGCAAATGATTCAGATAGTAAGAGAGCGATCGCACATTCTTGTTTCCTTTGGCGATTGTGCTGTTACTGGTAATGTTACTGCTTTACGCAATCCTTTAGGTAGTGCTGAACCGGTTCTTCAACGTTGTTATATCGAAGCAGCAGATATTCACGGCACAATTCCCCATGAACCTGGTATTGTGCCAACCTTGCTAGATCGAGTGATACCAGTACATACAGTAGTACCAGTTGATATTTATTTGCCAGGATGTCCACCTTCAGCAACTCGGATTAGAGCAGTGTTAGAGCCACTGTTAAGGGGAGAAAAACCACAGCTAGAAGGACGTGAATTTATCAAGTTTGGTTAACTTCACAAGTTACTCAGATTATTTATCTAAGTTGGAGTGAGGCAATTACCAAAGGATCTTAGAAGCAATTTATACCCATATTGCATCAGCAATATTAGAAATTTGCTTGACCTGAAATAGTTATGAAAAAAGTAATCATTGACCCAGTTACCCGAATTGAAGGACACGCCAAAATCACTATTTATCTAGATGACACGGGACAAGTAAGCGATGCTCGTTTTCATGTCACAGAGTTTCGTGGTTTTGAAAAGTTTTGTGAGGGCCGTCCGCTTTGGGAAATGCCAGGAATTACAGCGCGAATTTGTGGGATTTGTCCGGTGAGTCATTTATTAGCATCAGCAAAGGCAGGCGATCGCATTCTTGCGGTTACAATTCCTAAAGCTGCTGAAAAACTGCGCCGTTTGATGAACTTGGGACAAATTATCCAATCCCACGCCTTGAGTTTCTTCCACCTCAGCGCCCCAGATTTATTATTAGGAATGGATAGCGACCCCGAAAAACGCAATGTATTTGGCTTAATTGCAGCAGAACCAGAACTGGCGCGTGGAGGAATCCGCTTGCGTCAATTTGGACAAGAGATTATTGAACAACTGGGAGGGCGCAAGATACATCCATCATGGGCGGTTCCTGGTGGTGTCCGCGAACCCTTATCCGAGGAAGGACGCACCCATATTCAGAACCGCATCCCGGAAGCACGCACCACAATATTAGATGCACTGGGTAGGTTTAAAAACTTACTCAATGATTATCAAAAAGAAGTGCAAACCTTTGGGAATTTTCCTAGCTTATTTATGGGTTTAGTCACTCCTGATGGTTTGTGGGAGAACTACGACGGACATATTCGTTTTGTAGATAGCGCTGGAAATATTATTGCTGATAAACTCGATGCAACTGATTATCAAGAATTTATTGGTGAAGCAGTTCAACCAGATTCTTATTTAAAGTCTCCTTACTATCGCCCTTTAGGTTATCCTGACCAGAGCGACCATTGTCGTTTAGATAGTGGTATTTATCGGGTAGGGCCGCTAGCACGTCTGAATATTTGCAGTCATATTGGTACACCTTTAGCTGATGCAGAATTGAGAGAATTTAGAGACAGAGGAAAAGGCACTGTCACCTCATCATTTTTCTATCACTATGCCCGGTTAATTGAAATTCTGGCTTGCATTGAACGCATAGAAATTATCATAGATGACCCAGATTTAATGTCTAAAAAATTGCGTGCTGATGCTGGCATTAATCAATTAGAAGGAGTGGGTGTAAGTGAAGCACCACGTGGGACATTATTTCACCATTATCAAGTTGATGAAAATGGCTTACTTCAGAAAGTAAATTTAGTAATTGCCACAGGTCAGAATAATTTAGCAATGAATCGCACAGTAGCGCAAATCGCGCGGCATTTTATTCACGGTTCAGAAATTGCTGAAGGGATGTTAAACCGTGTTGAAGCGGGAATCAGAGCTTTTGACCCTTGTTTGAGTTGTTCAACTCATGCGGCAGGACAAATGCTTTTGCATATTCAATTAATTGGCACAGATGGGAATATTGTAAATGAAGTTTGGCGAGATTAATCTATTCTGAATTCTTGCTTGAAAACAATACAGCCACAAAAGTTCTCTTATAACATTCAATATTTCTTCTTCTGTGATTTGCATTCCAAAACGCAAATCTACCGGGCGCGATAATGCCTAATGGTACGATAGCAGAAGCATGAAAGCGTGAATACAAAACTCCTCATTTCTCCTCAAGAACTCACGTCCCTGTTAGCAGAAAATTCATCACACGCTGTCATTATCGATACGCGAACTCCCGAAGATTATGCTATTTCTCATATTCCTCAATCCATAAATATTAGAGATTTTTTCACCTATCTTTTAGAGAATTCCTCTCCAGAAGGATTAAAGGTATTGCAAGAGTATTTTGCAGAAATTATGAGCAAGCTGGGAATATCGGGTGCAGAACGGATAATTGTGTATGAAGATGCTTTAAATAGAGGTTATGGTCAATCTTGTCGAGCAGCTTTTTTACTGAAGTATTTGGGTTGCACTCAGGTATCTATCTTACACGGAGGATATAAAGCATGGCTCAGAGAGGGATTACCTACTACCGATGAAGTACCATTACGTGAAAGCAGCATATTTAGATTGCATCCCAACGCTGATATGATGGTGACTACCGTCGAGATGTTGCAAGCAATTGACAATCCAGCAATTATTAAATTAGATGTACGCGATCGCAACGAATGGCTTGGGCTAAGTTCTTCTCCCTACAATCCTGATTTTTGCCCTCGCAAAGGTAGAATCCCTAACGCTGTATGGTTAGAATGGCATCATCTAATGAATTCTGAATCGGAAATCCCCACGTTCCGATCGCCAGATGAAATCCGAGAAATTTGTCAGTCAGTAGGTATTACTTCAGAGTCCATTGTGTATATTTACTGCTTTAAGGGTTCAAGGGCTGCTAATACATTAATAGCCCTTGAAGAAGCAGGAATTTCTGCTAGAAATTATTTTGGTTCTTGGAATGAATGGTCGCGCGACTTATCACTACCCATTGATAGTAGAATCATGTAAGCTTCAGATAGTTAGCGAATCAATTTTAGGTGCATTTTCCCTGTGCGTAGGCGTAGCCCAACCTAGGCATTGCGGACTCGGTTTCTTACTATTTCATACTTGACATAGACTTGTAGCATTTATCACTCTCAGGGAGCGCCCAAGCATGGTTACAGGTATTGTATCGCTCATCGTAAACGGTACCCGGCCCACATTCAAAGTCGAACTTTGTAAAGGATTTCCCGTCTTGGCTAAAATCTACGCAACGGAAGAATTTGGTACAGTCCTCTGGATTGACGAAAAATCCCTCAGATGTACATTCGCCAGCCATTGCAGTGCTGTTGCTATCCGTAGCAGGTGCAGGACTGTTGCTATCAGCAGCGAGTGCAGGGCTAATGGCGACCCACATTGCTAAAATCATTGCACAACAGCACAACAGTATTTTTTTCATGATTTATTTTTACTTGTAAATTACAAATTGGTGTATCAATTTGAATATATTCTCAGCATAAAAGTGAGAATGCAAGGACAGATAAGACAGTTAAAGAAAAAACCAGAACATTTGTCGATTGAGCAGTTCTTCACAAGTTCTTCAAGTTTTTTGCATAACTTGAAAGTAGTGTTAGACAGCCAAAAACTATGAATTGCAATGCGATGGGCTACGCGCCGCCGGAGGCGATCGCCATTGGTTACGGTAATGAATTGCGTAGCGATGATGGCATTGGGCAACGAGTAGCTAAGGCGTTGCATCTATCAAACGTGAAATCTCTTGCTGTCCACCAACTCACCCCTGAACTGGCTGAAGCTTTAGCAAATGCTGATTTGGCAGTCTTTATCGATGCTTGTTTCACCTCTGAAAGTTCTCAGGTACAAGTACAATCGCTTTTACCTGAATCTTTCAAGATTATTGCAGGGCATATAGGCGATCCGCGATCGCTCTTAGCTCTGACTCAAGCTGTATATGGTCGTTGTCCGCCAGCTTGGTGGATAAAAGTACCAGGAGTAAACTTTGAATTAGGTTGCTACTTATCACCATTTGCTGAAATTGGAGTAGCGATCGCCCTAAAAAAAATTACCCAAATTATAGACGAAAATTTCAGCTTACTTCTTTAAAATTTTCCTGAACGGTTACTTTCCACCACAGGTAACAGCGAATCATGCAAAAGCCTATCCAGTCATCCGTTGATCGCGCCTATGATATTTTGCGAACCGAGAAAGCTAATCCCCTTGATGCTATCTTTGCCGCAAAAAGTGTTGCTGTAATTGGTGCTAGCGAAAAAGCTGATAGTGTTGGACGCACCCTGCTATGGAATTTGATTAGCAATCCTTTTGGTGGAACTGTTTTCCCTGTCAATCCCAAGCGGCACAGCATATTGGGAATCAAAGCATACCCGACTATCTTTGATGTTCCAGAACTAGTGGATTTAGCAGTTATTGCCACCCCAGCACCAACAGTCCCAAGCATTATTAATGAGTGTGTGGATGCAGGTGTCAAAGGTGCAATTATTCTTAGTGCTGGTTTTAAAGAAGCTGGTGCAGAGGGTGTAGTTTTAGAACAGCAAATACTTGAGCAAGCACATCGTGGCAAAATGCGGATTATTGGCCCGAACTGCTTAGGTGTGATGAGTCCACGAACAGGTTTAAATGCAACTTTTGCCAGTACAATGGCACGTCCTGGAAATGTCGGCTTTATTAGTCAAAGTGGAGCGCTTTGCACTGCTATCCTTGATTGGAGTTTTCGGGAAAACGTCGGATTTAGTGCCTTTATTTCCCTTGGTTCAATGCTGGATGTGGGTTGGGGAGATTTGATTTACTACCTTGGTGATGACCCGCAGACCAAAAGTATTGTCATTTACATGGAATCAATTGGGAATGCGCGATCGTTTCTCTCAGCAGCGCGGGAAGTTGCTTTAACTAAACCGATTATTGTGATTAAAGCAGGCCGTACTGAAGCCGCAGCTAAAGCAGCAGCTTCTCATACTGGTGCACTAACAGGAAGTGATGAGGTTCTTCATGCAGCTTTCCGGCGTTGTGGAGTGTTGCGCGTCAACAGCATCTCTGACTTGTTCGATATGGCGGAGGTGCTGGCAAAACAACCCCGTCCCAAAGGGCCACACCTGACAATTTTAACTAACGCAGGTGGCCCTGGAGTACTTGCCACCGATGCTCTGATTGCTGCTGGTGGAGAAGTTGCACCAATTTCTCAAGAAACTAGCGCATCCCTTAACCAACTATTACCAGCACATTGGAGTCACGGCAACCCGATTGATATTCTGGGCGACGCTGACCCACAAAGATATACCAAAGCGTTAGAAATTGCTGCTCAAGATCCAAATAGTGACGGCTTATTGGTGATTCTCACTCCTCAAGCAATGACAGACCCTACCCAAACAGCCGAACAATTGAAACCCTACGCACATATGGCTGGTAAACCCATCCTTGCCAGTTGGATGGGGGGAGCAGATGTAGCAGCAGGCGAGATGATTCTCAATCGTAACCATATCCCTACATATCCTTATCCTGATACTGCTGCTCGGATATTTAGTTATATGTGGCAGTCTAGTTATAACCTGCGTGGTATCTACGAAACTCCTGTAATGCCTGCACTTGATTCCTCATTAGAGATACCAGACCGTAACTGTGTTGAAAAAATCATTCAAACAGCACGTCAAGCACAGCGAACTATTCTCACAGAGTTGGAATCAAAGCAGATTTTGGCAGCTTATGGTATTCAGGTGGTTGTAACTTGCGTTGCTAAGACCGAGGATGAGGCAGTTCAATGTGCTGAAACAATTGGCTATCCAGTTGTTTTAAAGCTCTTTTCCCAGACAATTACTCATAAAACCGATGTTGGCGGTGTGCAGTTAAATCTGAAAGATGCTGAAGCTGTACGACACGCTTACAAAGCTATTGCAGAATCAGTGAGTGAGAAAGTAGGTGTTGAGCATTTTTTAGGTGTAACCGTGCAGCCTATGGTAAAAATGGCCGGTTATGAACTAATTATCGGCAGTAGTCTTGATCCCCAGTTTGGCCCGGTATTGCTTTTTGGCACGGGGGGACAACTAGTCGAGATTTTTTGCGATCGCGCGATCGCACTTCCACCCCTGAATACAACTTTAGCGCGGCGCATGATGGAGCAAACACAGATTTACAAAGCGCTGAAAGGTGTTCGGGGACGCAAAAGTGTTGATATAGCCGCCCTTGAACAATTAATGGTGGTATTTAGTCAATTAGTTGTCGAACAGCGTTGGATTAAGGAAATCGATATTAACCCATTGCTGGCTTCATCTGAACAATTGATTGCTCTCGATGCGCGGATTATCCTTTATGAACCAAATGTTAAAGAAGAGCAACTACCAAAGTTAGCGATTCGACCCTATCCCACACAATATAGTGGCAAGTGGATGATGAGAGATGGCACTCCTGTTACCATCCGTCCTATCCGTCCAGAAGATGAGCCGTTGATGGTGCAATTTCACAAGACACTCTCAGAACAAAGCGTTTATTTTCGTTATTTCCACTTAATTAAACTCCAGTCGAGAGTAGCCCATGAACGATTAACACGCATCTGCTTTATTGATTACGATCGCGAAATAGCCCTAGTTGTGGAATATCAAAATCCCGAAACCCAGACACGGGAAATTTTGGCAGTCGGTCGGTTAAGTAAAATACATGGTACAAATGAAGCAGAATTTGCTATTGTGGTGTGCGATCGCTCTCAATGCCAGGGGATAGGAACTGAATTACTACAAAGATTACTGCAAGTTAGTCGAGATGAGCAACTGAAAAGAATCACTGCTGATATCTTGGTTGATAATTATGCTATGCAAAAAGTTTGTGAAAAACTTGGTTTTCGGATCGAGGAGACAGATGATCCAACTGTAGTCAAAGCCCAAATTGATATCAAAAAAGTTCATCCCGGAAAATAACGTGAGCTTCTAACGAACACCATTCTTTATGCCTTAAAAGAACCCCACAATGCTTGGACATGAGAAATAGAACTACGTCCGTGGGTAGAGAACTTCTAGCCTATGCATCAGGTACATGAACAAACTTTCGCTACTATTAATATTTACAGCGAAAGTAGGGTTGAAGCAGGATGTGTGGACAGCAGGCTCAAGCCTGCCGAGTCGTTTTTCCTTCCAGGGCTAAAAGCCACTGGGTTTGCAAACTCCCGTGAGGTTTTTGATGAAAATTGATTTTGGTGCAACTGCTACTGATTATGCAAAACACCGCGCTGGCTTTCCCAGTTCATTATTTAACAAACTGTCTGAATATGGTATAGGTTTACCAGGGCAGAATATTGTTGACCTCGGTACAGGAACAGGAACACTAGCGCGGGGCTTTGCTGATAGAGGTGCTTATGTGATTGGCATAGATCCATCAGTATCACTTTTAGAACAAGCGAGACTGTTAAGCGAATCTGTCCAACTCAAAGTAGATTATCGAGTCGCAACTGCCGAGAATACCGAGTTACCAGACGCAAGTGCAGATGTGATCACTGCTGGACAGTGTTGGCATTGGTTTGACCGTCCGCGGGTTGTCCAAGAAATTACTCGCATATTGAGAAGAAATGGCTCGCTGGCGATCGCTCATTTTGATTGGATACCCTTAAAAGGTAATGTAGTTGAAGCAACAGAACAACTGATCAAGGCTCATAATCCAGCGTGGAATCTAGGCGGCGGTAATGGATTGTATCCCCTGTGGTTACAAGACATTGGCGAAGGAGGATTCCGAGAAATCCGCACATTTTCTTATGATGTATTTGTGTCTTATACACACGAAGCTTGGCGGGGACGAATTCGTGCTAGTGCAGGTGTGGGAGCCAGCATGACACCAGAAAAGGTAGAAGTATTTGACCAGGAATTGGCGACATTACTCGAAGCCAAATATCCTACGCCAATTCTTCAGGTTCACCACAGAGTTTGGGCAGCGATCGCAAAATCACCACAGTCAGGAAATGAAAAAGTATAGTGGTCACTGCCATTTTGGACTACTAGGCAATAAAATTTCTCTATCCAGACAAGCTACAGGGGCATGATGAATTGAAGCTCTATGTTTCATCCAGAGAAAGCCATCACTAGCGGCACATAGCCAGTCGCTAGTGATGGCTGATAATACAAAGCTAGTCGTGCTTGATAGGTTTGATTCTAGCGATCGCTTGTAGTAACATTTTTGGCAGCCAAAAAAGATAACAATATAGTTGTTTTACCTGACTATAAAGCGAGAATAACTTTCCTTCACTCAATAAAGTATATGGTTGAACTGCTCTGAGAATTTCTGCAAATTTATCTTCCGCCGCAGTTTGAACTGAACCACTTACAGAATAACCTTGTAAATGTGGAGGTAGGGGCCAGTTAATTTTAGGATCTGGCTGATGTATTACAGGCTCAACATTTCCCCGCCATGCAACTCCCATAATTTGCATAGTTTGATAGACCATTGTGTTCCACCCTTTCTCTTTTAAGTAGTCCAAGCCTTGGCCTACGTCGGGAGAAGCCAAATCATGAAATAAAATTAAAGCATCTGCTTCTGCAAGTTGTTCGCAAATAATTGTATCATTCAGCGGAGCCGGTGCTTCGTGATTACCATCTATAAATATCAATGACCATTTACGTTGAAATTTATTTGCTATCTCTTCTACTTTTTGAGGGCTATATCCTGGTATTAGATTCACGGATTCTTTAACGCCTGCCGACTTTAACGAATCTGTGACGCTTTCATTAAATAATTGTTCGGATAGCATAGGATCGATGACATCTAGCTGCACTCCTCCTAGAGCTAAATGACAAGCTGACCAACCCATCCAGCAACCTATTTCTAAAGCTTTCTTACCCTGAAATTTTAAGGCTGTATTGTATATAATATGAGCTTCATCTCTGCTAACAAATCCTACATTTTGCCGTCGCTTATCAACGTACCAATTATGAGTAATATCCCTTCGCAAGTAAAGCCAAAAAGAATCATATTTATTTCCTAAAATTATATTGGGAAAATATAAATCTGGCTGGATAGTAGCAAATCCTGATGAAACATAATCTCCTTTTGGCAATAAGTTTCCTTCAATCAGTTTTACTGTTTTTTCAATCATAAGTTACTCTCTAAATTATTTGAAATTCTCGGTTTTTGGTTACAATTTAACTTCACCAAATTCTCTAAAAGCGCCATGTCTCTACAGATGAGCTTCGGACTACGCCTCCATCGATAACTAAAGCAAGCTAAGTTAAACCCAACATAAATAACCTCTTAGCACTCAAGTACAGCAAGCGGCCGATAAATGCTTAATCAGGGAAATCAAATAGATGTTAACCACATAGCCTGAAGTTATCGATCTGAGATTCATCTTCAAACCAGGATTCCCAGGCACAACCTGAAAATGTCATCCAGAAACTAAAAAGTTAATTTTTTTTAAGCATCTCGTCTTTTTTTGTAATGCAAAATAATCAGTAATAGTCCAGCAAAATATTCCAGTATGGGGCTTTAGCTCCATTCATGACAGCGATTTTCTATCTTACCTCTAGGACAAGACTTTTGGATGTAAAGTGCTAAACTGCTTACTGGGTATACATTTTCGCAGCTTTTCCCCCTTTTTTTCAGATTTTGTGAGAAATCCGAAAGAGCTGTCCGCATCATTCACTTAAAAAACAATCGCACAATTTTAGGAAAAATAACCATGATTGATCTTTATTATTGGACAACCCCAAACGGTCATAAAATTACGATTTTCTTGGAAGAAGTCGGCTTGCAATATACCATAATTCCTGTGAATATTGGGGCTGGGGATCAATTTAAACCGGAATTTTTAAAGATTTCTCCTAACAATCGCATCCCCGCGATTGTTGACCACGAACCAGCAGATGGAGGCGCGCCAATTTCGGTATTTGAGTCTGGTGCAATCTTGCTGTATTTAGCAGAAAAAACCGGGAAATTAATCCCCCAAGATTTACGTAATCGCACTCAAGTTTTAGAATGGTTGTTCTGGCAAATGGCAGGTTTGGGGCCAATGGCGGGACAAAATCATCACTTTAGCGCCTATGCTCCCGAAAAAATAGAGTATGCCATTAACCGCTATGTGAATGAGACGGGACGCTTATATGCAGTGCTGAATAAGCAACTAGCAGATAAAGAATTTGTGGCTGGCGATTATTCCATCGCCGATATTGCTGCTTATCCCTGGATTGTGGGCTATGAACGCCAAAGTCAGAATCTAGAGAATTTTCCTCATCTGAAGCGCTGGTTTGAGGCAATTAAGTCCCGTCCAGCAACAATTCGCGCTTACGAGAAAGCAGAAGCACTGAAAACTCAAGCGCTTGATCCAGATAAGTCACGAGATTTGTTATTTAACCAGTCGGCGAAGACTATTCAACCTTGAGCGTTTTGAATTGTTTTGTCACTGTGGCGATCGCTAAGTAAGCTCTAAAGGAGCAATTATGAGCAACGATTTCTCACTATCTTCCTTTCCTGAATTAGAAACAGAAAGGCTCCTTCTTCGTGAGACAACGTTGCAGGATGCTGAGGCTATCTTTGCTGTATTCTCCGATCCAGGCGTGACTCAGTTTCACGATCTTGATACTTTCACTTCTATTGAAGAAGCGCTTGCACTCATTGTCCGTAGAGCCAAGCGGTTTGAGCGAGGAGAAGGAATTCGCTGGGGAATTGCCCGTAAGCAAGACAACGTTTTGATTGGTTCTTGTGGGTTTACATGGAACCCACAAGAAAACTCTGCTGAGGTCGGTTATGAGCTTGCCAGTACTTTTTGGAGACAAGGCATAATGACTGAGGCAGTGCATACCATCTTGCAATTTGGCTTTAAGGAAATGGGTTTGCGTTTCATTATTGCCCAAGTCATGCTGGACAACATAGCTTCTAAAAAGTTGCTAGAAAAGTTAGGTTTTCAGAGTCAGGGTGTACTGAAACAGCATGGCTTCTTCAAAGGGCAGTATCACGATCTGGAGCAATTTGTGATTAACAAATAGGAGAAGTGAGTGGGCAGGTTAGCAACAGCATTTCTGCGCGATCGCTATAGTCTAAGTTATGTAGCGATCGGGTTTATGCTCAGTGGTTTTGGATTGGGTGGACTGATTTATAGTCGCTCAGTTAAATGGTTAGTCAGGCGACTGGGTGAAATTGGTTTGATGGGAGTGGGAGGAGGCTTGATGTGTATCAGCTTCTTAGCGATCGCATTGTTCCAGAACTGGATGCTATTTATCCCTTTGAGTATTTTAATGGGATTGGGCTTTTATATGATGCACAGCACCCTCCAGACCCAAGCCACTGAGCTTTCCCCGCAAGCACGAGGCACTGCTGTTTCGCTGTTCGCCTTCAGCTTGTTTGTCGGACAGGGAATCGGCGCAGCAGTATTTGGTAGGATTGTCGATAACTTCGGCTACATTTATTGCTTTATTCTAGTTGGTGTAGCGATCGCTCTGCTCTCTGTTTGGTTAGTCAAGCAGAAGCAAAACAGCGATGAAAGCTAAGGTATACACAGAGCCTCTAGAGGAGAGCAAGGGATTAGAATGCATCAATGTCAAAAAAGCAACATCTGTTAAATAAAAAACCCGGTTGGTCTTTGGATGAGCGAGATCCAAAATTCATAGAATCTCTGATGCCCCTGTTGGGCTTTTTCTATCACTACTATTTTCGAGTTCAAACTAGTGGTTGGGATAATATTCCACCCCAAGAAAAAGTCCTATTTGTCGGTTCACACAATGGGGGACTCGCAGCTCCCGATATGACAATGGTGATGTACGACTGGTTCCGACGATTTGGTGTTGAGCAACCCGTTTATGGTTTGATGCATCCCAAAGCTTGGCAGGTTAGCCCGCCAATAGCCCAACTGGCCGCCAAAGCTGGAGCAATCATGGCTCATCCAAAAATGGCTTACACTGCCTTGCGCTCTGGAGCTAGTGTGCTAGTTTATCCAGGTGGAGCCGAAGATGTCTTCCGACCGCATTATTTACGTAATAAAATCTACTTTGCAGGGCGGCAAGGATTTATCAAGTTAGCGTTACGGGAAAATGTGCCGATTGTGCCTGTGATTTCCTGGGGTGCTCACGATACGCTGATTGTACTGGCTGACTGCTACAAAGTTGTGCAGCAACTCCACGAATGGGGAATGCCTTGGCTTTTGGGGATTGATCCGGAAGTTTTTCCTATCTATCTCGGACTACCTTGGGGATTAGCAATTGGCCCGTTGCCCAACATTCCATTACCAGTGCCCATGTATACGCAGGTTTGTCCGCCAATTGTATTTGAACGCTACGGTCGAGAAGCAGCTAGCGATCGCCACTATGTCAATGAATGTTATGAATTAGTTGTTAGTCAGATGCAGCAAGAGTTAGATCAATTGGTGAAGCGAACTGCTAAAGCCAATTCTCTATGATGCATATAATTAGTCTGCGTACTGCAAAGCAGAAGCCCTTCAAGCAGCGTCCCTTCAGTTAAATAGACCATGCTAGTAGGGGCATAGCTTTGCTGTGTCCGTAAATGTGAATCAAGATGGTAGGTTCTCGCTGATATTGGGCAATCTAAAAGTAGGCGATCGCTTTTTATTACGAATTAAAGCCTGGAGTGAGGATCTGGTAAACCAGTTATGAGCCTATTTTTTAAATATCTTTCACAGGTAATTTTCCTGCCGAGAGGCTGCGCGAACCTCAAATCTCTCAGACACCGAAGAAGATGGCTTGGTAGGCTGGCTCTAATACTGTGTACTTGGGGTTACTGGATACAACCAGTTCAAGCAGAAGGCAGTAGGAATTTGTATCCTAGCGGTACTACTGGTGCTAGAGCCAACCTTGAATGGCGGGCGACAGACAAGTATGGGCCTACAACCCCTGCGGATCATTCTCTTCTGCGGCGCACATTGCTACAAGTGTATGCTAAAGCTGGAGAATACATCCTCTTGGGTTCTAGTTCTGTGGGAGTAGATAGTGGTGATATTTTGATCTATGGCACCAAAACAGGTCGAATAGGTAATGAAACCCTCTCTAATCTTAAGTTCCAATGCTCCACCCAAAGAACCCAGACTCTAAACACAAATCAGGGTAAAATATCTAGTCGTAACCAAGAATTAGCAGGCCCAGACACAATTACAAACCCAGCAACTGCAACGACGGGTGGGGCGATCGCTAACGGCTACGTACCCTGTTACTATCAAGTTCCAGTCGGCGGTGATGGGATTTATTATGTAGCTTTCTATGGAGGTCAAGGAGGTAATAGTAACTTTGATGGAACTCCTACATCAGCAATTGACTTCGGCACCAACTTTAAAGATCCATCAGGAACCAGTATAGCTGCGTGGGATGTGACGGTACGCAGCAGCTTGACTTCCACAACAGATATTAACGGGCGACTCTTTGCCGACTACTTAGCACTATTTACTGGAGGCAATGGCAGACCGATCGAATCTTCATTCTACATTGTCACTAAAGATGGTTATCAATATAAAACTGCCCTCAATGGCTTAGACCCCAATGGTTTTGTCATTTATGGCAATGATGTAGGCTACTATGACAGCGATGGAAAAACACCACTCTACCATGATGTTCTGAGTGCAGTTAATAATGCTCTGATGCCACAACTTCAAGGTGGAACAAATTTCGCCTTACCCAACCACGTCATTTTCTTCAATAATCCTCAAACTAGCGCCGGAACAAATGACTCTCTCTTTGCCCGTGGTATCCCTACTGTAGCGACACTTCCAAGCATCAGTAATTCTAGCTTTACTGGTACAGCTGGGGCTAATAACTCTAACCAAAACACAGGTGGAGTTTTTAAATTCGACAGCAATGTAGCAGGCAACTATGAAATAGTCATTAGCAGAGATGGTAATGATTATGATCCTGCTAATCTACAAAACCGAGTCCTGCGGGGAACGATGACGGCATCTGGAAGTCAAACCGTTACCTGGGATGGTAAAGATAATAATGGTAATTTTTTCCCCGTTGGCACAGACTACCCAGTTAACATCACAACTCATGCTGGCGAATACCACTTTCCTCTTATAGATGCTGAAAACAGTACCAAGGGAGGGCCAAGTTTTACTCTCCTCAACGTCACCAATCCTTTGGGAAATAATACAGGGTTTTACGACGATCGCGGCTATCGTACCTTGTCTGGGACAAATGTGGGAACACCAGGTAGTCTATTGTGTGGAAATTCCCCACCATCTATATCTCACAGTAACCTGGTAACAGGATTTAATACTACTAGTACTCAGCGTGCCTTTGGTACAGCCACTGGTGGTAACACTAATGGAGTTTGTACAGGCTCCTTCGGTGATGTCAAAGGATTAGATATATGGACTTATGTTCCTAGTAATGCAGTTCTAACTTATTTAAATATTATCCCAACAACTTCTTATCAAGTTTCACCATTGGCGGGTCAAGTTATTATCAACGAGGTGCTTTATAACGAAACTGGTACTACTACTGCCACCAATGATGAGTTTATTGAACTCTACAATGCTTCTACATCCCCGGTAGATTTGAGTGGTGTGAGGCTGACAGATGGCAACCTCATCGTCGGTAGTAGCGATGCTGCTGGCGGCTTTCATTATACTTTCCCCAGTGGTACGACTTTACAACCAGGGAAATATGCTGTCATTTGGATTGGTAATAATAATGCCAACCATCAAGCAACAGGAGCAGCTTTTCAAGCTTGGTTGGGACAAACTCCCAAGCTCAACAATTCCGGTGATGATGTTTGGTTATATGATAACCAAAATAAGATTATTGACTATATCGCCTATGGTGCGGGTAATGAGGTTAATACACCTCCCCAAAGTTCTCTAAATTTGTGGGACAACACCTATCAGTCTTCTCTGGCTGGAGCTAACTCGGGCCAGTCTATCAGCTTGACCCCCAATGGTAAAGATACTAATATCAGTGCTTGCTGGGAAGCAACCACCAGTGGAAACGCTAGCACACGGTGTCCAAACTTTCTACCAACTAGAGATACTGATACTACAGGTAGTCGTGTTACCAGCGTTGGAGAAAGTAATAACGGTGCGACTACGGTTAATGCAAAGCTTTTGTTAGTGAAACGCATCACCCGCATCAATAACCAAGATTTAACTGATATTGTAGATGGTCGCAGTGATGTTGCTATTACTGCTGCTAATTATGTCCCAGAACCCTATGCCTCTGATGATAACGATCTTGCATGGTCTGCTGGCTACCTGCGAGGATTGATTAATGCTGGGACTGTTAAACCAGGAGATGAGTTGGAATATACTATCTACTTCCTCTCTAAAGGCCCAAATGATGCTACTAATGTTAAATTCTGTGACTTAGTTCCTACCAGTACTACTTTTATTCCTACTGCATTTAATGGTAAGACTCCTCGTGATGGTGGCTTAGGAGGAGCAGATCAAGGTATTGCCCTTGCTGTTAGTTCCAGCAGTCCCACAGTTTACCTCAGCAATATAGAGGATGCAAGCGATCGCGGACGCTTTTATGCTGCTAACGATCAAACCCCATCATACTGCGGTGCTAACACCAATGGAGCAGTGGTGGTGAATATCACACGAAGTCCAGATTTACCCAATTTAGCCAAAGATTTTTACGGCTTTTTTCGCTTCCGAGCCAGGGTGAAATAATCGCAAGTGAGGAATGAGTAGTTATGAGTTAAAAGTTTTGAATTTTTAACTCATCACTCCTAACTGTTGTGCTAACCGCCGCTGACTGGTGGAATCAGTACGACTTCATCCCCATCTTGTAGTAGGGTATCTGGTTCGACAAATATTAGATTAATCCCAAACCGGGTGATGTCACGCCATTGGGAGAGTTCGGGGTGTTCAGCTATGAGGCGATCGCATACTGCTTTGACTGGTATACTATTGGGGAATTCCAGCACCAGTTCCGAAACCCTAAAGGCTTCTTGATAAGCAGCGAACAATTTGACGGTAACGGTGATTGCAGATTTAGACATACAATATGCTTTGGCAGTACCAGCAAGTGGTTTTATACTTGACAAGCACCCTGAACTCTTGGAGTTAATTATACATTACTAACTACATGATTTCATGTCATATTTGGTTAATTTAGTTATGATTCCCAGAATCATTGCACAGCTTCTTGCAAGCTCTTTAGGCTTCTTGGTCTCTCTGCGTTTCAAAACGTGATTTTTTGAAACGCAGAGGGAAGCAAATTTTTGCCAAATTTAATATATAGAGTGGCATTCTTTGTGAGTTCAGCTTTCCAGCTAAACTAATCGCAGCCAACATGGCAGGGTGTCACCAAAGCCAATTCTAGAGGTTGCGATCGCATTGGAATTGTAATCATAAACTCTGTTCCCTGCCCAGGTGCTGAAAAACACTTTATTTGGCCACCATGTTTAGAGACAACAATTTCCTGGCTAATCGACAAGCCTAAACCCGTGCCTCTACCTACGGGTTTTGTGGTAAAGAAGGGGTCAAAAAGGCGATCGCGTACTTCCTCTGTCATACCGGGGCCAGTATCGCCAATCCAAATAGTCACAAACTCATTGTCAGTTACTTCGGTGCGAATCCGAATCGTGCTGCGGCAAAAGTAAATTTCCTGGGGCGATCGCTCTTTGTCATACTCTTCTAAAGCATCAATTGCATTTGCCAGTAAATTCATAAACACTTGGTTAAGTTGTCCCGCATAACATTCCACAAGGGGTAGATCGCCATACTCTTTAACGAGTTGAATGCCTAACTGGTTAGAACTGGCTTTAAATCGGTTGTGCAAAATTAGCAGCGTACTATCTAACCCAGCATGAATATCCACTGGCTTCATTTGGACTTCATCCACGCGGGAAAAAATCCGTAACGACTGAATAATCTCGCGGATGCGGTCAGCCCCAACCTTCATCGAACTCAGCAATTTAGGCAGGTCTTCACTGAGAAATTCTAAATCTATCGCCTCAGTCAGTTTCTGAATTTCAGCTAGCGGTGAGGGAGTGTACTTGGCATAGAGGTTCAACAGGTCGAGCAAGTCTTGGGTATATTGATAGGCGTGAGTCAGATTCCCATAGATGAAGTTGACGGGATTATTAATTTCATGGGCGACACCCGCCACCAATTGTCCCAAACTGGACATTTTTTCACTATGAACCAGTTGGCTTTGAGTTTCTTGAAGTTGGCGAAAGGCAAGTTCTAGCTTATTGGCTTGTTCTCGATAGCGTGCTTCTGATTCTTGCAATGCTTGCTCTGTATAAATACGTTCTTGGATTTCCTGTTGCAGCAGCTGATTAGATTGCTCCAGTGCAGATGTCCTTTCTTCCACCCGTTCTTCTAACTCAGATGTCAGTTTTAAAAGGGCGTTCTCTGCCTTAGTTCGCTCTTGAATCTCCTGCTCTAGACGCACATTTTGCTTTTGCAGTCTTTTGGTTAGGTTTCGTATGCTTAAATGGATTTTGACACGGGCTAAAACCTCTTCGTGCTGAAGCGGTTTAGTGATGTAATCGACCGCCCCAAGATTCAACCCTCTGACCTTATCCACCATATCAGAAAGCGCCGTCATAAAAATTACGGGGATGTCTTTAGTTGACTCTTTAGCTTTCAAGTGCTGGCAAGTTTCAAACCCGTCCATTCCGGGCATGAGTATATCTAACAAAATCAGATCGGGAAGAGCATATTCGACCTGCTCAATTGCATCCTCGCCATCCTGGGCTACCAACACTTGGAAACCAGAATCAGCCAAGAAATCGAATAACACTCCTAAATTCGTAGGGTTGTCATCAACGATTAAGATAATACCGTTTTCAATGTTTGAAATACTCATTAATTTACCCCTATTTTTTTTAAAACTTCACGGATTTTTTTAACTTGAAAACCTTTAGCTAATTGACGCAATTCTAAAGAAAAAGGTGCAAAACTAATATCTAATTCTTCCAAGTAATTAACTCTCTCCATAATCCCTTTGAGATCGCCTTTCATTGCTAAATTCAATAGAACGGCAATTTCCTCTGCCGATGGAGCTACTAACGATTGTTGAGAATTTTCTTGTTTGTTGTCTTTAAATACTTGAGTTTCATCCTCTTCATAAATCCATTCCAGTTCTAAGTGAGTTCGTAACTTTTCTAAAAGCTCTGTTATCCGAATTGGCTTAGGTAAAAAATCATTGCAACCTGCCTCTTTACTTTTGTTTAGATCGAAATCAAAAACACTGGCAGAAGTCCCAATGATTATTACATTCTTTAGTTCAGGCGATCGCCTGATCCTACGAGTTGTTTCAAAGCCATTCATTTGAGGCATCATCAAGTCCATTAAGATACAATCTGGCTTTAGTTCAGATGCCTTATTGAGACAATCTTGACCATCTATTGCTTCGACAATTTCAAATCCTAAAGGTGACAGCATCTTGACCAAAATTGAGCGATTTCCCGGTCTATCATCTGCGATGATAAGTTTTCGTTTATAGCCTTTAAAACCTTGGATATTTCGTTGTTCTTCTTTGATAAAATCAGCGTAGTGAGAAACTTCAGGCAAATCTAAATCAAAGAAGAAAATGCTCCCTTTGCCTAAGGTACTCTTCACTTGGATTTCGCCACCCATCATCTGAACTAATTGGCGGGTAATTGCCAGCCCTAGTCCAGTTCCTTCGGCTTTGCGATTGTGATCTCCTACCTGCTGAAACGGCAAAAATATCTCTTCTAATTGCTCTGGTGCCATGCCAACTCCTGTATCTTCCACCTGAAACCGAATTTTACCTTCGTGATAGCCGACTTTGAAAGCCACGCCTCCAGTTTCAGTAAACTTAACGGCATTGCCCAGTAAGTTAATCAAAGCTTGGCGTAACCGTTTTTCATCAGCCTTGACACCTGTAGGAAGTTGAGTAATCTGTTCAAAAATTAAACAAATACCTTTTTGTTCGGCGCGGATGCGACAGATTTCAGCAATGCCTTCTAGAAATTCTGGAAAATGAAAATCCGTTTGGTGGAGTTCCATTTTTCTCGCTTCAATTTTGGAAAGGTCTAAAATGTCATTGATCAGATTTAAGAGGTGGTCGCCACACTGATAAATAATACCCACATTATCTTTTTGCGAGTTAGTTAAAGTTTTGTCTCGTTTAAGAATTTGGGCATAACCTAAAATGCCATTGAGTGGTGTTCTCAATTCATGGCTCATGTTAGCAAGGAAATCACTCTTAGCCCGGTTGGCAGATTGTGCAGTTTCTTCTGCTTTTTGCAGATGCACATTTTTTTCCTGTAACTCTAAAGTTCGCTCTTGTACTTTGCCTTCTAAGCCAGTGTTGGCTAATTTTAAGTCTTTATAAAGACGGGCATTATCAATGGAAATCGCTGCTTGAGATGATAACAGTTGTAATACTTCTAAGCGATCTGATGTAAACGCGCCACTCGTGAGATTATTTTCTAAATAAAGGATGCCGCTAAGTTTTCCTTGATGGATGAGCGGTGTACATAAGACGGATTTGGGTTGATGAGTAAGTATGTATGGATCTGTGATAAATCTTCCTTCACAAGTCGCATCATTTAGTACAACATTTTCTTTGGTTCGGGCTACATAGTTAATCAAAGAAATGGGTAGTTCTTGACTAGTTGATACTGGAATTTTTTGTAGCACAATTACATCGTTTTTGTCTACTAATCCTGATGCTTCTATTAGCAACTGCCCTGATTTTTCTAAAATTAGGTAGCCTGTTTGAGCGCCAGCATTTTCTAGCACAATTGTCATTAATTTAGCTAGTAACTTGCCCAAAACTATTTCTCCAGAAAGGGCTTGAGATGCTTTCATAACTGTGGCTAAATCCATCAAGTCTGAAGCACTTTCACCCGTATAGCTTATAATCCGAGTTGCATCAGTACTGACGGTTTCTCGCTTTGATATCCGAAATAGTTGAGGATATCTTTTTTCCAAGTCTTTGACTTTTGCATTCGCTCCCCAACGGCTATAGCCATAGTAAGCATCGTTGAGATACGTATTAGCAACTTTCTCTCTACCACGAGCAAAATAGAATTCTGCTGCCAACTCCGAGGCTAGTGCTTCTTCTTGAATATATCCCTGTTCTCTGGCTCCATTTATTGCTCGATCATAAAACGCGATCGCTTTGATATCTTGTTCCAATACTCGTGCTTTTTCTGCCTCCACTAGCTCGTACTTATGCTGGTAATTGGCAGGAGAATGCAATGCCCATTGCTTCATTTTTTTCTGATGCGCTGCCACTTGGGTGAGATATTGTTGGCGTAGCTTGCCGCCGTAGGCATCGCTTGTTGATGCGGTGCGATATAAAGCCAGGAGAGTCAGAGAGTGATAAAATTTGTGTTCTGCTTTATACATCAATGCTCGTCCGCCTTGTTCGTATTTTTCTGCCAGCAAGGCATCTTCAGCAGCGCGATCGTAATTTTTAAATAAATAACCCAGAATCAGTTTAGAAACATAAATAGGATAAATAGCCATATAGTTATTGCTATTTATCAGAATTGGCAACATTTTATTTTCATCAAAACTTTCACCGATTAATCGGTATGGTTCCGCCGTTGTTTTAATTAAATTTAAACCTGTTTGTCGAACTATCTTCGCATAAATAATTTGAAATTCTTGTTTAGTTCTTTGCATCAAAGCAATATAGTGTGCCTGCTTTTTGAGAACTGTCTCTAGATTTTCACCGATAAAAAACAAATGCGTACAGTAGAAACAAGCCGAATAAGAAGCATATTCTAAATCTCCTGTTTCTAACCCTCTTTGGACACCATCAATTAACGGTTCTATAGTATTAATAGCTGGCTCTTTCCAATGCCTGATAAAATAATTAAATGTTTCATAGATTTTTGCCGTCATTTCTTTAGCATTGAATTGATTCAATAGCTTTAAGCCTAGCTGACCAAATTGATAGCCAGAATCCATGTCTTCAAAAGCGCCACATAGGAACATTCCATAAAGTACATACGCATAAGCTGACAGAGGAGAGTTCCCGTCTTTGAGACAGAGATTGGTCATTTTAAAAACGACTTGCGGATAAAGTTCGGGAGCTGCAATATAAACCGGAGGAATCAGATTTATCAAAACTCGCAGTGCTGCTAATTTATAAGCATCGGTCATTTCTGGCAATTCTATTAAATCCTCAATCCGTTTACCTCCTAAATTCAATCTAGTCAGTCTTGTTGGGGGTTTTGCTGCTAAAGGTAACCCTAGCATTTTCAGCACTTGCAGTCCGGTATTTAACGCGGCTTGCATTTGGTTTTTAGCAATATAAAACTGCATTTTTGTCTCATACACCTGGACTCTATCAAGCAGAGTTTTTGCCTGTGACAAAACTACATCAGAAAGCATTTCTGCTCGCTCGAAGTTGGTGTTTAGAAATTCTACTGCTGCTGTTTCTACATAGAGGTTCAGTGTCAGATCGTACTGACACTGCCAACTATCTGCTGTAAGGAGTTCCAAACCTACATTTAAATATTTAACAGATGATTCATAAGCTGTTGCTGCTTTTGCTTTCTGTCCAGCGATAAGATTGAGTTGAGCTAGTCTATCTTTTTGAGGCTGCGGGATGATGAATTCAGCACCAACATTCAGTTGGTTGACAATTTCAAAAATGTTTTCTTCAATGTCTGTTTTCGGGGTATGTATTAGTAGCAATTCACCGATTTTTAGGTGAGTCTGTTTTTTCTCGTCATCGGGAATGAGTGAATAAGACGCTTGCTGCACCCGGTCATGTAAGAATTTATAGGTGATGGGTGATGAGCGCTGGGTAATGAGCGATCGCTTTTTCTCAGTCTCTATTTGTTCGGAGTCAAAAACCAGCGGTGTTTTGTATGAATTGTTTAAGGGTAGAACCAAACCTGATTGCAAAGCTTCCCATAAATCTGCTGCTGTTTCTGACTGAGATTTTTTATTAATAATTGCCAATATATCTAAAGCAAATTTGTCTCCAATACAGGCGGCAGATTTTAACACGTTCTGCGTTGCATCTGACAGCTTTTGAATTTGGCTGACCATCAAATCAACGACATTATCAGTTATATTAACTCTATCAATAAACTCAAGATCCCATTCCCAAAAACCGCGACCAAAGTCAAAAACTAACAAGTTATCTTGATAAAGGGATTTGAGTAAATGAGTTAGAAAAAATGGGTTTCCTTGGGTTTTACTAAAAAGTAATTCAGACAGTGGCTTTGCCTTTAAAATTTCAGTGCGAAGAGTTTCGGCGATTAACTGGTTGACATGAGCAATATCCAAAAGCTGGAGGATAATGTTATTTACGATCGCACCAGTCTTTTTAATCTCCTCCAAGGTCTGAATCAAGGGATGAATGGCACTCACTTCGTTATCTCGATACGCTCCAATTACCAATAAATATTGGCTATCTGGGTCAGTCATAATTAACTGAATCAGCTTGAGGGAAGCTGAATCTGCCCACTGTAAATCATCCAGAAACAAAACTAGCGGGTGTTCGGGTTGACTAAATACATGAATGAATTGTTGAAATACCCGATTAAATCGGTTTTGCGATTCTGATGACCCTAATTGAGGAACTGCTGGCTGCGGGCCAATAATCCGTTCTACTTCGGGAAGAACGTCTATAACTACTTGACCGTTGGAACCAAGGGCATCTATTAGTTTTGATTTCCAAACGGCTATTTGGTCATCAGTTTCTGTAAGCAACTGCCGCATCAAATCTTGGAATGCTTGAATTAATGAAGCAAAAGGAATATTCCGCTTGAACTGGTCAAATTTACCAGATATAAAATAACCACGCTGCCTCACAATTGGTTTGTGAACTTCGTGAACTAAACACGATTTACCAATACCTGAGTAACCAGAAACTAGCATCATTTCCGTAGTTCCAGAACTGATGCGATCAAATGCTTCTAATAAAGTAGCAACTTCTATTTCCCGTCCGTAGAGTTTCTGCGGGATGGAAAATTGGCTGTATGAATCTAGCTGACCGACAATAAAGTGGGAAATTTCACCATCCGTTTGCAACTGAGTGAGACAAGTTTCTAAATCGGCTTTTAATCCTAGAGAGCTTTGATATCTATCTTCAGCAGTTTTAGCTAACAATTTCATTACAATGTCAGAAACCACTGGGGGAATTTTGGGATTTAACTCGTGAGGCGATATTGGTGTTTTTGCAATATGGCAATGAACAAATTCTAGAGGGTCAGCGGCATTAAAGGGCAGCGATCCTGTTAGCACTTGATAAAAGGTAACGCCTAAAGAATAGAAGTCAGTCCGGTAGTCAATTGAACGATTCATTCGTCCAGTTTGCTCCGGTGACATATAAGCAAGAGTGCCTTCTAATAAATTGGGATTGCTGATGCTTTGATTTTCTTTTTCTAAACGCGATGCAATACTGAAATCGATAATTTTAACTTGCCCGGTTTCTGGGTTAATAACGATATTGTCAGGTTTAATATCTTTATGAATAATCTTGGCTTGATGCAGTTGAGTGAGAGTGGATGCTAGCTGAATGGCTATTGTGAGAAATTCGGTTAATGACAATCGGCGATCGCTAATATACTTTTTTAGAGATTCTGCACCAAAGTCTGCCAAAATTAAGGCTAGCCCGTTATGATGAGTCTCTAAAGCTAGGGACTTGACAATTCCTTCTATATCTAATAGCGTCTGTGAAATTTTATATTCATGTCTGAGTCGGGTTAGTTCTTCGAGGCTGGGATACTCCGCTTTCAGAGCTTTAACGATCGCAGGGGTTTGATCTAACTCCTTGGAAGCTCGATAAATAACGGTGTTGACACCTTCATGCAGAGCTTCAATAAAGTTGTAACCGGGAAGGACAGGTATCATTTTTCTAAGACTGAGTGGTAATGGGCAATATCCACCACTGTCAAATAAAAGGACAATGAGGTGCTTTCTTTAGCATTCCCAGCCAGCCACAAAATTCTATAAGGCTAAATAAACCTCAACATTTAGAAATATAAGTTTGCTGCTATGTCCTGAAATTTTAATAAAAGTGCCGCGTCTGATGATTTTGGCAGATTCCTAGTTTTAAGTATTTATTTATTTGGCAGCAGCGTCACTGATAATATTAAGACTAATGCAGCAATTGTTCTGGGAGCAGCAGTTTAGGGAGAAGAACTATCTCCTGTCTTCAAAGAACGAATTAACTACGTTATAAATTTGTATAAAAATGTGGATGTCAGTACAATAATTTTTACTGGCAAAGATGTATTATTGTTAGATGAGAATATTTCCTAATCCAATATTTCTGGGTCAATTCCTAAAGCCTTGAGTTGTTCAGCAGAGAGAGTACGCAATTTCTCTACAATTCTCTCCCGCTTTTGTCGCTCAATCACAGCACGTTCCTCACCCGTTAGCAGTAAATTTCCTTGTGCATCCCACCAGCGCAACCAAGGTAACTCTGCATTCTGATAAAATCCTTGCCAGATTCCTAACTCTACATCCATAGGAACAATTGGGTAATGTCCCCGCTCATTGGGTTTCATCCGTTGATAAGTATTATCAACTAGGTGGTAAACTTCCACTTGCGCTTTTGCTACTTCATAAATCCCATAATAAGGCACTCGAATTGCCTGCTCATAAACCCAAAACTTACCAACATTTCCACCTTCCCCTTGAGATGGCGGTGTTTTATCTCGTTCTTCTGAACCATCTCCAGAGACAAACTCTAGCACAATCAAGGGTGCAATATACTCCTTCCACAGCACATAAGAACGGCGCATTTTACCGTCAAGGGTTGGTGGTACATTGGGTACATAAAACCAGTTTGGTGCTTCAGCCCCTTTCTCAGGAGGATCTGGTAATCGCCAGTAGATACCAGAATCTTGTCCAATACAATATTGATTGTCAGGATGAAATTTCTCTAGAACAGGTTTAATTGAATCTGTGATTAAAATACTTTGTGGATGCTCCTGAAGATTTTTTACGAATGTACCGTCTGAGTCTGGTAACTGCGTATGGTCAGGTAAAGTTAATGCCGATAGGGAAGTCATAGGCTTTAACCGAAAGTTCTATGGTTTTCATTGTAAATTATGATTTTTTATACTACAGAAAGTTGGTATTTCTTTTATATTACAACTACAATACGTTGTATAAAAGTAATCTAAATAAAAAATGGACTCGTCTGATATCATTACACAGCAAAGCTATAGTTCCCAGTTAAATAACTTTGAAGCAAGTGTGTTAGGTTTTTTAACCGAACAAGGTTTACCAACTGACTCTGTATTAGTTTCAGTAAATGAGCGTGTAATTGTTTTTAGAAATCTCACCGATGTACTATCAAAAATTAATGATGAGCAGAAGCCCCGTTCTGTATACATCTCTAAATATATTGCTGCTGTAGCATCAGGTTTATTTGATGCAGCATTAAATTACTTGTGGGACGAAACAATTTTAGAGTTAAGAAAGCGTGTATCTCAATATGATATTTCATATTTTTATGATAATGCGGTAAATAGTCCAGAAAAACGTAAAAATCTGAATTCAGAAGATGATTTAGTTAAAGTAAATGATAGTGAATTAATTGAGGGTGGCAGAAAGATAGGGTTAATTTCAGAGATTGGATACAAGCATTTGGACACAATTAGATATATGCGTAATTGGGTGAGTGCTGCTCATCCCAATCAGAACGAGATTACGGGTTTAAACCTAATTTCTTGGTTAGAAACCTGTATTAAAGAAGTTATTTCTTTACCTTTGTCTAATGGAACAATAGAAATACAGAAATTTCTCAAGAATATTAAAAAAAATAATATTTCTGAATCGGATGCTAGACAAATAGCAGCATTCTTTATAGAGCTTAACCAAGAACAAACTAACAATTTAGCATCAGGATTATTTGGCATATATACACGCTTAGATACAACACCACAGACAAGACAAAATCTTCATAGGCTAATACCTCATCTATGGGATAGAGTTGATGAGCAGTCACGTCAGCAATTTGGGACTAAGTATGGCAGGTTTGTTGCAAATAATGATCAACTAGAAGCAAAGCGTGCCCTTGAGTTTCTGGAAATAGTTTCAGGCAAATCATATATTCCTGAAGCTCTTTTATCCGCAGAAATAGATACTGCTGTTGATAACTTACTTAATGCTCATCGCGGGTGGGATAACTTCAATAATGAGCCACCGTTTGCAAAAGCATTAGAAACACTTATTAATGTCAGGGGACAGGTTCCTCTTCAAATACGTGAAAAGTATGTTTTGGGGCTAGTAGAAGTTTTTATTACTAATGGAAATGGAATTTCCCGTAATGCTGAAATCAGCTATAAGTCTCTCATTGAAAGATTTGATACAACTCAAGCAGTTATGGTAATTTTGTCTTTCAATAACACAATAATTGCTAGTAAGCTTCAGCATGACTTATGTCAAAATAAGTATCATGAACTTTTAAAAATGATGAAATTAAAAGTTTCGGCTCCAGCAGTCAAGGAACTAATAGATGAAATTGAAAAATATAAAGGCCCATTACATAGATTGAGAGAGCAATCAGATTTCAAGAAAAAAGTTGATAATATGCGAAAAATTATTTGGTAAAAGAAGTAAGTAACAATATAGGGTGCGTTAAATTTTAGCAACACACCCTATCTGTTAAGATATCTGACACCATTTATCTACATGCTGATTCTCATGAAATACCAGGATCATCAGCAGTTTTGATCTCTCGCAAAATTCGTTCTACTTGGTTAACTTTTTCACCTCTATTCTGCTCTTTGAAGATATTTAAAGCTTTTTCTAAAGAAGATAACGCCTCATCTTTTTTATTTGTTTGCCACAATGCTAGTGCAAAATTAGTTAGCCCCTCACCATAATTAGGATTAATTTCTAGAGCTTTTTTATATTCAGTAATGGCTTCATCCCAGCGACTTTGGCTAGCGTAAACCATACCGATCGCATTGTGAGCTAGAGCGTATTTTGGCTGGAGGCGAATGGCTTCTTGATAAGAGCTAATTGCTTCTTCTGGTTTCTTTTGCCGAAAAAGCACGTTTCCTAGTTGAAAGTGTCCGAAGGAATCTTTTGGGAATTGTTTAATTAATTTGCGTAAATTTTCCTCTGCACCTGTCAAGTCTCCCTGATTAAATAAAGCATTAGCTTGTTGCAGCATCTGCGATCGCTCTGATGGCCCTGTGTCTGAAAACTGTGCTAGTTTTTGTGGTTGTCTCTCAACAGACTGTTCAGACGAATGCAAAGAAACTTTTGCAGAAACCGCTAACGCTAATGGTGATAGACCAATTACACTGATGATACTCAGCGTTATGCCGCTAAAAGATTGAACAAATGCTGATTTCAGTTTGCGCTTCACCTTCATCGCCCTGAATGCCTCAATAATGTTCTAATCTTTATGATAAATTGAGGTGCGTTATCGCGTAATGCATCACGAGACAGACGGTAAAGGCGCACATATATGCGCCCCTACTAGCCTCATTTGGAATTATTTACGTACCTTCCCGCAATTTATCCAATACGCTTCTATCTTCTAATGTCGAAGTATCTCCAGATACTTCTTGACCTGCGGCTAGATTCCGCAGCAAGCGCCGCATAATCTTACCCGATCGCGTTTTGGGCAAAGCGTCTGTAAAGCGAATTTCTCCCGGACGTGCGATCGCACCGATTTCTTTGACAACGTGCTGCTTGAGTTCTTTACTCAGTTCCTCGCTTCCCTGATAAGTGCCTTCTAAAGTTACAAAAGCAACTACTTCTTCACCCTTAAGTTCATCTGGTTTACCCACTACCGCCGCTTCTGCAACCGCTGGGTGAGAAACCAATGCTGACTCTACTTCCATTGTACCGAGTCGGTGTCCTGATACATTCAGTACGTCATCCACACGACCCATTACCCAGAAGTAGCCGTCTTCATCTTGTCTTGCGCCATCGCCGGCAAAGTAAATATAGTTACCATCTTTGGGTGGAATGTGTTCCCAGTAGGTGCGGCGGAAGCGTTCTGGATCGCCGTAGACTGTCCGCATCATTCCTGGCCACGGATGGCGCACTGCTAGATAACCGCCTTCGTTATTGGGTACGGTGTTTCCTTCCAAATCCACGACATCTGCGATAATTCCGGGGAAGGGAAGAGTTGCGGAACCGGGTTTGGTGGGAATTGCTCCTGGTAGCGGTGTAATCATGATACCGCCGGTTTCCGTTTGCCACCAGGTATCAACAATTGGACAGCGATCGCCACCAATTACTTTGTGATACCACATCCAAGCTTCTGGGTTAATCGGTTCGCCGACGGTTCCCAACAAACGCAACGAAGATAGGTTTCGCGCATTCGGATGCTGTTCACCCATCTTAATAAATGCCCGAATTGCCGTAGGTGCGGTATAAAAAATATTAACGCCGTATTTTTCAATTACATCCCAAAAACAGCCAGGATTAGAAGCACGGGGCGCACCTTCATACATCACCGTGGTTGCACCGTTGGAAAGGGGGCCGTAGACAATGTAGCTATGTCCCGTAATCCAACCTACATCGGCAGTACACCAATATACATCTGTGTCTTGCAGGTCGAATATCCACTTGGTGGTCATGTGGGTATACAAATTATAACCAGCAGTTGTATGGACTACGCCCTTCGGTTTGCCCGTGCTGCCAGAAGTGTAGAGGACAAACAGCATATCTTCGCTGTCCATTGGTTCGGCGGGACAATCTGCTGATACTCCTTTTTGCAAATCATGCCACCAATGATCGCGTCCCCCCAACTGCATATAAGTTTCCTGTCCGGTGCGCTTGACAACTAGGACATTTTTAACACTGGGAACAGCACCATCAGCCAAGGCTTTATCTACCTGTTCCTTGAGAGGGACGATCGCATCTTTGCGCCAACCACCATCAGCTGTGATTACTAGTTTAGCTGTGGCATCAATTAAGCGATCGCGCAAAGCTTCGGCACTAAAACCACCAAATACGACGCTGTGGGGTGCGCCAATTCTGGCACAGGCTAACATAGCGATCGCAGCTTCGGGAATCATTGGCATATATATACCAACGCGATCGCCTTTTTCTACACCCAGTTGCTTCAATACGTTAGCGAACTGGCAAACTTCCCGGTGCAGTTGGGCATAGGTGAGGGTACGCGAATCACCTGGTTCTCCTTCCCAAATTAATGCTGCTTTATTTTTGCGCCAAGTAGTGAGATGTCTGTCAAGGCAGTTGTAAGAAATATTCATCTTTCCGCCAACGAACCACTTAGCAAAAGGTGGTTGCCAATCTAGCACCGTATCCCATTTTTGGAACCATTCTAATTCTGTTCCAGCCAAATCTGCCCAAAATTGCTGCGGATCAGCTTTGGCTTGGTCATAGAGGCGCTGATAGTCTTCCAGGCTTTTGATATGGGCGTTTTGTGAGAATTCCGAGCCAGGATGGAAGAGGCGATTCTCTTGTAGGATTGATTCTATAGTTGGTTGAGACATGATTATAAGTGCGATCGCTATTGTTACTAAAAACTATTCTTAGCTCAGTTGTACTAGACCGTGTTTAGATTTTCGTTAAGCTAGGTGAAAATTACCAGGTTATTTAGCTTACATCCATTTTCGCGCCCCAAAAGCTAGAAATATAACCGGGCGACTTTTTACTATTTGATTCAACTCTTGTATATGCCGTAACATCTATAAGACGAGGCCTAAGGGTTAATATATCTTCATTTTTGGGCTGTAGGTCGGGAATGCCCCTTGTATATTGGATTTAAATGTAAAGCTATTTCATTGCAGCGTCTCTACTAAAGAATATCGCAAGATGTAAATAGTCTCTACAAACAACGCCTAAAACTATGACACTCACCGTCGAAGCTAGTAGCCTATCTCTCAACGATGTTCATCGTCTTCTCAAATTAGAAAAGCTTTCAAATGGTTTATTCAGAGATTTCTTAAATTTAGAACCGTTAACAATGTTTGAACAGCACGATCTATTACGAATCAGAAGCGACTTTGATCGCTACTTAAATGCAGGTAAAATTTCTGAAGGGCTAGTTAAATTTTTAACAATTGCACCTTTGATGCGGTTAGCTGGATTTTACGATGTGCCAATTCGGTTGACAATGGAAGATAGTATTGCGATCGCAGTCGAAGATGAAGACAAAAAAATTACTGGACGGATGGATATTTTAGCAATCAACAGTCCCCAAAGTATTACTGCACCACCATTTTTGATTCTAGTGATTGAAACAAAAAATAGCGCAATCAATGTAATTGAGGGTTTACCTCAATTAATTACTTATGCTTTTAAAAGTTTAGAGCAGCAGTCATCAGTCTGCGGTTTGGTAACTAACGGACAGCTTTATCAATTTGTTTATCTCAAACGTGACCAGCAATCAACTTATCAGTTAATGCCATTATTAAATTTGAATGAATCTCCAGATGCGATTGAGTTATTGCAAGTTTTCAAAGCTATCTGTAAGTTACCAAATTTTCATTAAAATGAAGCTAAATTGCGGGGCGATCGCTGATGTTTGAACCTGCTGATGTAAAATTGCTCTTTGATGATATTTTAGAAGACGAAGTGATTTTTACTTTTGGTGATATACTTAGTGACGAACCAACCTGGGAAAGTGACCTACACCGCGATTAAATCGAAGACTTTTTTGTAGTTTTAGGAACTCAGAAAAAAGACCGTAAGAGTTCGGTAGTTTGGCAAGAAAACGGAAAATATCTCAACCTGATCGTGGAAATTTTGTCAAGTTTAGCGACAGCAGTTGATAACAGGTTTAAAAAATGTTTATCAGCATACCTTCCGTACACCAGATTATTTGTGGTTCGACCCTGGAACAATGAAACTTCAGGGATTTCATGGAGTTGAAGGTAAGTATCAATAAATTTAATTAACCACTGATGGACGTTTGTGGAGTCAGCAGTTAGAACTTTATTTGGGAGTTTATGAAGGTAAATTAAGATTCTTCACTACTGAAAATTAATTAATACTATCATCAGAAGAATTGGCTGAACAAGAACGTTTACATGCCCAACGGGCAGAAGAACGCACCGGGCAGAGCAAGAAATTGCTCGACTGCGGGAGGTTTTACCTACACGGGGCATCTACCTAGAGAATATTTAATGACCTCAAGAAATTAACTAGAGACCTTTTCAAGTTAAGATTTAGTTATTAGTGTGTAAAAAAAGCGTAATCTTCTGAAAGTAGGGCATCGTTTGCAAGCAAAAGAGATTAAGGATAAGCTAAAGTCCCTTATCGAGCAAGCCTCCTCGATAGATCCTAATTTAGCGAGAAGATTAGATGAAATCAATCGTTGGGTAAAGAATATTAAGCCAGGTTCCCTGACTGCAAAACCATTTGTCCTTGCATTTCTCCTAGAGGTGATTACGGATTCTACAATTTGGCTGATAATCAAATCCTTACCTTCGGAAGAAGAACAAAAAGCAAAGTTCGCTCAAATGACACCGATTGAGAGATATTGGTATGGTTATCTCTTTCCTAGATGGATTAATGCAAGTGACTCCAAATTTTATATTTGGAAGCAAAAATTGATGGCAGGCGAATTTAATCAGGTTGATGATGATATCATTAAATCAATAGCCCAAGATATTGTTCAGAGAGAAGGTAGTTTTTGGCAGCGTTATATTGCCGACCTTTCTATGGCAACCGACCTAATTGTTAGTCGTAACAATCAACCACTGTGCATTCAAATTACCAGTGTTAGTGAAGAACTTAATCAACAAAAGTACCAAGCTTGGCAAAATACACTGCGATCGTGGGAAATAGAGAGAGGACTGTTCTTAAGTTACAATCCCAAGGATGCTAATTTTGTTAACCAGTTAGTCAACGTGGCCCTGTATAACAGTGATTACCTTTCTGGTGGCAAATATTTAAAATTTTCGTGAACTTTCAGAAATTTGATATTTCAGATTTGTGTTCTAGCCTACATACTTACCTGCTAATTACAGCTTTTATGGCTAACAAAAGAGAAACTCACAGCTGCAACAATCAAGTAGATACATTTGCTGAAGCTTTAGCAACGGCGCGACAAATGCAGCAGAACTGGCTAACTTACGGGGTTGATTTTGTCAATTTTTACGTTGAAGATGTGGATGGAGACTGGCTAGAAACGTGGGGACATGACGAAATTTTAGGTAATTCTCAATTAGATGCTATCAAAGAATTTTTGGTAAGTAATGATAGTGTAGCTGTAAAGGTAAGGCAGCATTTAGGAGAGCGATCGCTGTTTGATTTCGCAGTAAACTTAGAAGAATCTTGGAGAATTACTGAGACTAATGACAGGTTATCTGCTGTAATAAATCTGTTAGCTGGTGAAGAAAATACTATTGATACAGATGACAACATCAGGTTATTGGATTTAGCAAATACTCTGGTGGTAAAGTTGTCAGAGATTTTGTGAAATTTTTAGTTGAGTAGTGGTAAATTCAATTGCCCTTAAACTATCGAATTCGCAATGGTAATGTTGAGCTACTAAAAGATAATGGTAGCGATGGCATTATTTTATCAATTTTTACTATAAGACAGCATTTAGGAGAGCGATCGCTGTTTGATTTTACAGTAAAAAACCTCACCCTATCCTATCAGACATCCCTCTAGTTAGTAAGGCTACGGTGTACAGAAAAGTCGGAAATAGTAGTCTGTCAAGGAATAATTGACGAGTACATTCTTTGTAGAGACGGCTATTTATCGCGTCTCTCTAACGTATCAGTTTTTTAGACGCGATAAATCGCGTTTCTACATGAGGGGTTTCTGGCTTATCCCAAGCGTATTGGGATAAAACTGGTGACTTGTGTATACACAGTAGCGTTACTAAGGAGAGGGTAGGATACTTTGGAACCAATAATAGCAAGTGCGATCGCAACTCTCGCTTTTACTAAAATAGCTGTAGGGTGTATTACGGCTTTCGTAACGCACTATTTCAGGTTTTTGGTTACGCTAACTAACACAGTAACAGCGATAACACACTCTACATTTTTTCAACGCCCAAAGAGTGGTTTGGCATCAAAAACTACTTTTATCAAAATAGATTTACCAATAAAAGTTAAATAAAAGTTCCCATTTTGGGAATTATAGACCTATTGAAGCTCAAGCAGGTAGGTCAAAAATATTGATTAGTGAAACCGCAAAACTACTTTACCCCTCGGTGGAGAAATTGGTTAAAGAAATTGTGGCGGTTAACCACGCTTGGAAAGTGGCTTGTGAATTATTTGGACAAGATTCACCCCTATCTATTTCTTCACGGGATTTAAAAACCTGTTTGCAGGTGCGTTTGTTGCGAAGCTATGCACCAGAACAGGTTTATTTAATTGAGGATAAAAAATCAGAAGGTGAACCACTTTACAGCTTACGTCTCCGAGAACCTCTAGGAGAACGCCTGTATGCAGAACATCTCCCAATGCGGATAGCTCAAGAAGTTTTTGCGGATAAAGAATTAGAGCAATTCAAAAAGATATAACCAAGATAAACAAAGGGGGTGCAGCGTGGAAATAGCAAAAGTTTGGGACATTATTTGGGATAACGAACCTTTTCATTGGACAATTGCTTTTGTCTTAATAGCCGCAATTATTGTCGAGCTTTACACATTATTTCAGTATTGGCGCTCAGAGTGTGGCATAACTGGAGCCTCTATTAAATTTTTGAGTAATTTGGAAAATGGTAAAAATGTAAAGCTTTCAAACCAAGTTCGCCAATGGTTAAAAGATCATTTAGGAACCGATGACTCTAGTAGATTCAGACAAAAAGATGGTAATTTCATACTGATAAAGCATCCGTCTGTCTTAGCCCATCCCATACCTCGTAGTTCCCTGCGCTTTGTGATAACCTTGTGTACTGCCATCGGCGTTTTAGGAACCTTTTACGGTATACAAGAGGGACTCCAAGGAATAAATTTATCTACAGAAAATCCTAAAGAATTGATGACTGCCAGTAAAGGGCTACTGGTAGGAATGAAAACAGCTTTTTCTACTTCCTTGATGGGGCTTGGTTCTGGTAGCTTGTTTACTTTAGTTTTGTTTGGGTGTGATTCGCTAAGGCAGAAACGGCGCGATAGTTTGCGTCAGAAATTGAAGGCGATCGCAATTTTAAAAACGGCAGATAACGACAACCGTGAAGTAGTTGAAGCACTTAGTCTTGTAGCAAAAAACTTGACCGGGTTAAAGCAGCTAAATGCGGAAGGCATTGGTCAAGCTGTAGGTAGGAGTATTGCAGAACAATTCGCCTGCTTAAACCAATTGTCAGCCCATGCTATTGGTCAATCTGTAGGAGAGCAAGTGCAAACTGCTATTTTACCAGCGCTGCGAGCAATTTTCAAAGAGCAGCAACAACTTCGAGAACTCCAAGAAAATCAGGGACAGAGAGTTTTAGAAGAACTCATTAAGGATATGCGAGTTCAGGTACTCGAACCCATTGCAGATCGACTAGATAAAAGTGCAGAGTTAACCCAACAAGCTTCTGAAGCTGTGCTGGCTCTGCATAGAGAATTGGGTGGTATATCTCAAAGTTTGGCAAGTTCCATCTTGACAATTCAGAACTTTCAAAAAGAAACTTTGGTCGAACTCCAAGTATTCGCTAACCACCTGGGATACACTCTCAATCAATTTCAAACAGATACAAAAGGTGTTTTACAACAAACAGCCGAGGAAATTAATCGAGCCGTAAACCAAAGTATCCAAGGAATGACAGCCCAGAGAAGTGCTTTTGAAGCAAGTGCAGTGCAAGCTGCTGCTACCTTCCGGGGAATTCGAGAGGAACTTCAGACAGCGCTACAAGAACGCGCATCTGTGGAAAAGGAGATGCTTCAAGGATTTGCTAACAATATGGGACAAACTTTGAGTCAATTCCAAACTGAAACTACGGGAGTTATACAACAAACATCTCACGAAATTAATCGAGCTGTAGATAAGAGTATCGAAGGAATGACAGCCCAGCGAAGTGCTTTTGAAACAAGTGCAGTGCAAGCGGCTGCTACCTTCCGGGGAATTCGAGAGGAACTTCAAACAGCGTTACAAGAACGCGCAGCAGTAGAACAGCAGATGCTTCAAGCTACTCGGACTGGAATTATCCAAATTCTCACCCAAGCCAATAAAACCTTTCATGAGCAAACTAATACTCTACAAACAGTGGGTAATCAAGCTTCTGGATTGATGAATGATGCGAAGGATAATCTTCTGGCTACTTTAGTAAATATCGACGCAACACTCACAGCTACCCGCCATACAGTAGAAGATGATTTGACAAGATTTAGGGAAGAATATCAAACAAGTTTACAGACATTCTTTCAACAACAAAACAATTTACTTGAGGGGACGCTAGGCAAACAACGAGATGGATTATCAGGGATTGTGAATAATCTAGATCAAGTTTTCCGAGAAGAATCTCAAAGGCGTAGTGAATTGACTCAAGAGGTAGACAAAAGTATGACTAAAATTCAGACATCTGTCGAACAAATTAACAAATTAGTTAGTGCGGCTGGATTAAACGATGCACAACGACTAATTCAACTAGAAAAGCTTGCAAGCGGAATTGGCCAGCAAGTGCAAATAGTAGATAATTCATACATAAGTTTGAATAAAACATTTCACAATAGTCTTGAGTCTTGGCAGAGTCACCTTGAAAGTTCTATGCAAAGGACTGTTGACTTACAGGAAAGCTTTTTCCAACAAGCAGATACTTCTATGGCTAGAGTTTGCGGAGGTTTGCTAGAGACAGCAAAAGTGCTGGCTGCTGCACATGATAACCGCCAATTTGGTAATGGTGGAAACAATCATGGATGATTTTATCAGAGGTGAAAATGATGCAGATATTATAGAAGATGATGACTCTAGTATCTATCTGTCTATTGGCGATCTGATGTCTGGTCTACTAATGTTTTTTGCTTTGCTATTTATTACTGCACTACTCCAGCTTGCACAAAAGGATGTACCAAAACGAGTAGTAATTGGTAATGTTGTGGGACAGATGAAAAGCAACAATATCAATGTCAAAGTAAACCCGGAAACTGGGGATGTCAGTATCCAAGAATCAATTCTTTTTGCCAAGGGAAGTACAGAACTTAAACTAGAAGGTAAAGCCTTCCTACGTCGCTTTATTCCTGTTTATAGTGGGGTTATTTTCTCAAAACCAGAATTTGAGCAGGAAATTAGCCGCGTAGTTATAGAAGGTCATACTAGCTCAGATGGAGACGATAAAACTAATCTACAACTAAGCTTGTTGCGATCATCATCCGTTTACAACTACATTTTTTATGATATGAATTTCCCGACCAAAGCATCTTTAAGCCAGAAAATATTGGCTGCTGGTCGGGGAGAAATTGAATCTGACAAAAAACGTGATAATCCAGGCGATCGCAAGGTAGTTTTTCGCTTTCAGTTTCGCAGTGATGAGTTAAAAAAAGATATCGTAAAAACCTCTCTCTAAAGGAGCTACAACTTTGAATTATCAGTTTTCTATTCCTTCCCTACCTGAAACTCCCAAGTGTAGTCCTAATCAACTTATTCAGCTTGCAAGTAACTTACCAGATGCAACAATATCAATACCAAGTGTTGATAAAATATTGGAAGCTATTGAACAGGGTAAAGCTGATCAAGTAAGTAAGTTAGACTGGGTTTATTGCATTCATGCTAAAACACAGTGGGATCAGCAAAATATTGACCGTTCCAGAAAAACATCAGCAACTATTTGGAAGGTAGCAATTTATAACTCATGGTTGCAACATCAGCTATTGTGGCGTTTAGCTCTTTATTATAGTGGTCATCAAGAACAGGTGTTAGCAAAGTCTTTAGCTGAATCTTTTGATATCTTTGCTCATTCTGACTTAGTTAGTCACCTGCTACCAGTTCAAATTATTCGGGCGTTTCGCAGTACACAAGCAGGTATAGAATTAGCAAAAATTGCTTGTGAACAGCGTATTAATCAAACTGAATTTATAAACAAAATCCGAGAATATTTACCTGTTTGGATTCCATTATTTAGCAAATTTATAGAAGACATAATCCCCTATTTTACTACAATTCGCTCTCCAAGTCAGCAGCAAGTAAGATGGTTGCTAAGTTGTTTGGATGAAATGTCAGAGAGTCAGCAAATAAAAGCTGTTAATCATTTGCTGACTAATGTTTCCAATGATATAGCAAGCAATCATTCATTACTGGTTGATTGGTTGAGACATAACTATAGAAATGGTGAAAATTGGTATAAACTTTCAGATCCAGCAAGGCGAAGACTTCGAGAGTGGATTGGAGGTATCAATTATGGTGATTTCCAAAAGTTAGTAAATCTCATATTGAACAAGCTGGATTTAGAAAACTTCGAGTCAAATCGGCTATGTAGTCGCAGGGATTTTTGGGCTAATTACAGTAACCGCTTTGAACGGCTTCGTATCTTATTACCCAAGACATCACAAATTGCCATAGGGTATAAAATCGAAGGTGATGTTGATCTACTAGAGGATGATGGTAGCGACCCAACAGAGGTTTGTATATTCGATTTTGGTGAGTGGTTTGTAGTCGAATTCTTTCGTGGAAGAGGTAGTGAGACGCGCCTGTTTCCGAAAAATTCCAGAAATGAGCAAATCCTTTTTGGTGAATCCACACTTTCAGTCAAGCGGATTCGTTGTCTGGGTGGCGATAGACACGATCATGTTTATCTTTGGCAGGTATTTTCCCACACCTGGCTTGCAGATAAAGGAATTTTGCCTAATCTAGATACCCAGCCTCCCAGAAACCCGACAGTAGATCAATTGCAAGAGCGAGAACACAAGTTTGAGCCGTGGCAAAGAGAGATTGAACGTCTAGAACGGGAAGCTAAAGCCTATGTGTGATGTTAGAAATTTTTATAAGCTAATCGTCATTCATTTTTCCAGACTGACTCGCTTGTAGTAAGGGCTTCAGCCCTGGGTTTATGCAACTTAAATGCTCATTAGCTTAGAGACTACTGATGTACAATAATGGTGTCTCGATTTATTTCAATATAGGAATGCTGCTTAAACAATTCAACTACAGATTGGAAGTTAGCTATAAATAGGGATTCTAATTCTGAGTTATTGATATTGTCTGTGGTGATTAAAAGTAGTTTATAAGGTTCCTGAACTGTTAAAAAAGAGTTTACAAAATCCACATCTTTGGTAATTAAAATTCGATTTTGTTGAATTGATACGGCATTAATCTCATTATCTAGCGTAGCATTTTCCTGTGGTAAGTCTCTGGTGTGGATCGTGTCATAACCTGAAGTTTTGAGAAAACGGGCAAGACGAACTGGTAACTGAGCATCGACAAGAAATTTCATGAGGCAATTCGATGAATGCTTTTGACTTGGCTGAGTCGAGCGGCAAATAACAAGACAGCCAAAATATCTTTAGATTCTAAATCGTCATAATCTGCCAATATTTCTTCAGTAGTCATTCCAGAACTGAGCAGTTCCAAAATAAACTCAACTGGATAACGAAGTCCTCGAATGCAGGGTTTACCGTGGCAGATATTTGGATTATGAGTGATGCGTTGTAGAAGTGTATTATCCATAAACTCTTACCATATTTTTGTTGTCATCTTCTAATTCTAAATGCGAACTGACAGCAGTCCATTGCGATCGCATTCACTAAATGTTAAAACTTTGGATGTATTGACTTATACGCAAATTACCCCACTCGCACTGCGATCGCATACATTCAACCCTCTTCAAAATGCACCACAACCACGTTAAGCTGAATTAGAGTGACAATTTATTGCGCTTTTTAATATATAAATCTCTGTTCTTGTCAAATTTTAATTTTTTCTGCTTGAGAAACCCGGAATGCTAGACCGAATTTTTGATTACCTCGACTTTCATTTCAGCCTTGAAGCCCTTATAGTTCTGCTGATCCTGGTGCTTTTAGAGGCGCTGTTATCTGCCGACAATGCGATCGCTCTGGCTGCGATCGCTCGCGGGCTGGAAGACAAAGAACTTGAGCGTAGAGCTTTGAACTTTGGTTTAGTCGTTGCCTATGTGCTGCGAATCAGCCTGATTCTCACTGCCACTTGGGTGCAACAATTCTGGCAATTTGAATTACTGGGCGCTGCTTATCTACTGTGGTTGGTATTCCAACACTTTACCTCGGAAGAAACTAAAGACGATCACCATCACGGGCCGCGGTTTAATTCATTGTTGCAAGCGATACCTGTGATTGCATTTACAGATTTGGCATTTTCTTTGGATAGCGTGACAACTGCGATCGCAGTTTCTCAAGAAAAATGGCTGGTGCTGACGGGTGCAACAATTGGTATTATCACGCTGCGATTCATGGCGGGATTGTTTATCCGTTGGTTAGACGAATATGAAAACCTAGAAGACGCAGGCTATATAACTGTAGCTTTTGTGGGCTTGCGCCTGTTGTTGAAAGTGGTGAACGATAATTTAGTTCCACCAGAATGGATCATGATTACTGCGATCTTCTTGATTTTAGGCTGGGGATTTTCCAAGCGTATTAGCACTGAATTGCCCCAAGTAGAACCAGAAAAGAGCGAAGTCTCTAAGTAAGTGAGGGGGATGAGGGGACAAGGGGACAAGGGGATTTGCAACAAGTCTTTCCCCTTGTCTCCAATTCTCCTTGTCCCCAAGTCCTCTTCCCCATTCCCCATTCCCCACTCCCTACTGTCTTACTCGCGCAACCAAGGCGTTAAGTGTGGTTGCCAATTTACTAATTCTTCATCCTTAAACCATAGGGCTATTTCCCGTTGCGCGGTTTCTTGAGCATCAGAACCGTGGATCAAGTTACGACCAATGTTCAGACCAAAATCGCCGCGAATCGTTCCTGGCTCAGCTGTTAAGGGGTTCGTCGCACCAATAATCTTTCTGGCAGATGCAACTACACCATCACCTTCCCATACCATCGCTACCACTGGGCTAGAAGTGATAAATTCGACTAAACCACCAAAAAAGGGACGTTCTCGGTGAACATCATAATGTTGTTCAGCCAATTCCCGACTGACTTTCAGAAACTTTAAACCAACTAGGGTAAAACCTTTAGTTTCAAAGCGACGGATAATTTCCCCCACTAATCCCCGTTGTACTCCATCTGGCTTAATTGCTAAGAATGTGCGTTCCAAAGCTATCTCCAAAAACTTAATGAATTTTTTATCTGGTCAATTGTCCCCGTTGGCGTAGCGTCTCCTTTAGGAGAAGTTCTGTTTGCCTGTCATTTGTTCAAGGATTTGCCACTAATGACTAATAACCAATAACTAATGACTCTTGACACATTACTCTTGACCAATCAGAGTTTATCTCAGAAATTATCATTGGGTGCATATACGTTCCCAAATGAATGCGTTAAATTGTTAATTCGTGGGTGAAAAACAGAGGTTAGGAAGAAATGGGTGTTGATTCAACTGCTACATCTGACGAGGTGGTACAAGTACCGTCCAATGGACACAAAGAAGTGAAAAATCATAAGCAAAAAAAGCTGTTACCACCTAGTCCTACCGCAGGAGATTTACCTCGCTCCTGGAAAATTGAGGATAGTGAAGCCTTATACCGAATTGAGGGTTGGGGACAACCTTATTTTTCCATTAGCGCTGCTGGTCACGTAACCGTGGCACCCAAGGGCGATCGCGGGGGATCTCTCGACTTGTTTGAATTGGTCAATGCCATGAAACAGCGCAACTTGGGACTTCCCATGTTGATTCGCTTTTCTGATATTTTGGAAGACCGGATTGAGCGGTTGAATGCTTGTTTTGCCAAAGCGATCGCCCGCTACAACTACCCTGGTGTCTACCGTGGTGTGTTTCCCGTCAAGTGCAATCAAGAGAGGCATTTGATTGAGGATTTAGTGAAATTTGGCAAACCCCATCAATTTGGTTTAGAAGCCGGTTCCAAGCCAGAATTAATGATTGCTCTGGCTGTCCTGGATACACCAGGAGCATTGTTAGTTTGCAACGGCTACAAAGACCGAGAATATATCGAAACGGCAATGCTAGCCCAAAGACTAGGGCAAACACCAATCATCGTCTTAGAACAGATTGAAGAGGTTGATTTGGTGATTGATGCCAATCGCCAGTTAGGTATTAAGCCAATATTAGGTGTTCGTGCTAAACTCAGTACCCAAGGCATGGGACGTTGGGGAACCTCTAGTGGCGATCGCGCTAAATTTGGTTTGACAATGCCTGAAGTAATCGAGGCTGTTGACAAGTTACGGGAAGCTAACCTGCTCGATTCTTTGCAGTTGATGCACTTCCACATCGGCTCACAGATCTCTGCCATTAATGTGATTAAAGATGCTATCCAAGAAGCCAGCCGCATTTATGTGGAATTGGCGATGCTGGGAGCAGATATGAAATATCTTGATGTTGGTGGTGGCTTGGGCGTAGATTACGATGGCTCCCAAACCAACTTCTATGCATCGAAAAATTACAACATGCAGAACTATGCCAACGACATCGTGGCAGAGTTAAAAGATACCTGTGCCGAGCGGCAAATTGCCGTACCAACACTGATTAGTGAAAGTGGACGAGCGATCGCTTCCCATCAATCGGTACTGATTTTCGACGTTCTCAGTACTAGCGATGTCCCCCTTGACATGCCAGAACCTCCACAAGAGGGAGAATCCCCGATTATTAATTATCTTTGGGAAACTTACCAATCCATCAACAAAGAGAACTATCAGGAGTTCTACCACGATGCGGCACAATTCAAAGAAGAAGCTATCAGTCGCTTCAACTTAGGAATTTTACGCCTCAGAGAACGAGCCAAAGCCGAACGCCTCTACTGGGCTTGTTGTCAAAAAATTCTTAACATCACTAGGCAGCAAGAATACGTACCTGATGAACTGGAAGACCTAGAGAAAATTATGGCTTCCATCTACTACGTCAACATGTCAGTGTTTCAATCGGCACCAGATTGCTGGGCGATCGATCAGCTATTCCCAATCATGCCAATTCACCGCTTGGATGAAGAACCAACGCGGCGGGGAATTTTGGCAGACCTCACCTGCGACAGTGATGGTAAAATCGATCGCTTTATAGACCTGCGCGATGTCAAATCGGTTTTAGAACTACACACCCACAAGCCCGGAGAACCCTATTATTTGGGAATGTTCTTGAATGGAGCTTACCAGGAAATCATGGGTAATTTGCACAACTTATTTGGTGACACCAACGCCGTTCACATCCAATTGACACCCAAAGGCTACCAGATTGAACACGTTGTCAAAGGCGACACCATGAGCGAAGTGGTGAGCTATGTCCAGTATGACTCCGAAGATATGGTGGAAAACATTCGCCAGCGCTGCGAGAAAGCATTAGAAGAGAAGCGTATCACCCTAGCGGAATCTCAGCGATTGCTGCAAACCTACGAGCAGAGTCTCAGAAGATATACGTATCTAAATAGTTAGGAGTTAGGAGTGAAGAGTTAGGAATAAAGTTAAGAGTTAGAAGTGAAGAGGAAAACACAAAATAATAACTCCAAACTTCTAACTTTTAACTCCTAACTTCTAACTTTAACTTGCGTTTGTCCCCAACAATTCCTCTATTGCTTGTCGTTCAACAGGGGTATGGGATGGTGGTGTCTGACGGGCATCGGTAATCAGCCAGTCTAAAGCAGCGGCTTGAACATCGATTGCAGCACCAGTTTTATCTACGCAATAACGTCCAAACACCAGCTTATCGACTAACCGGACTCCAGGGCCAAGGCGCGACCATTCAAAAATCACGCTGTTTTCTACTGTTGCACCACTACATATCCAACAATTGGGGCCAATCATCGCTGGGCCGACAATTTTAGCTCCGTCTTCTATTCTCGTCATGCCGCCAATATAAACTGGACCTGTAATATCCACCTTGTCCCAATTTACGGCGACATTTAAGCCAGTGTAAATGCCAGGGGCGACTTCATGACCGGGAATTTGCACATTTTTGATTTCACCCAGCAGCACACCGCGAATCGCCCGCCAATAGTCTGGTACTTTACCAATATCTACCCATTCAAAGTCCATAGGGATGGCATAGAAGGGAGCTTTGATTTCTACCAATTTGGGAAATAATTGGCTACCAATGTCATATTCCACATCAGAGGGGATGTAGTTAAAAACCTCTGGCTCAAATATGTAAATACCTGTGTTGATATTGGTGCTGAGGGCTTCTTCAGTTGAAGGTTTTTCTTGGAAAGCTTTGACACGACCATCCTCGTCAGTGACAACCACACCGTAGCTAGAAACTTCTTCCTTGGGGACAGATTTCGTAATAATAGTAGCGATCGACCCTTTAGCTCTATGCCATTTAACCGCCGCAGTTAAATCTAGGTCAATCAAAGCATCACCGCACAACACCACAAAGGTATCATCAAAAAACGGTGAGAAGTCTTGGATGCGCCGCATCCCTCCAGCTGAACCTATTGCCTCTCCCTCCAGTTTACCTTCATCATCAATTTTCCCTTCAAAGGAATAGGCAATCTGCACCCCAAACCGCTGACCATCACGGAAATAGTTTTCTATTTCCTCAGCCAAATGACTAACGTTGACCATAATCTGGTCAAATCCATGTTGGCGTAACAGTTCCAGCAAAAACTCCATCACTGGCTTTTGCAGGATGGGAATCATTGGTTTGGGAATTGTATAGGTAATCGGACGCACGCGAGTACCCTTGCCAGCCGCGAGAATCATCGCTTTCATAAAAATTTATTCCTCAACCACAAGCCAGTTTACTTTCATCGAGTGATACTTAATCATCAGTTTTTATTTCTGCTCTAAGTCATCCTCAAAACAGGGATAACAGGAATTTAGTGGTTATTGCAACCATAGGTATACTTAGATGACAAGCGATCGCTTATCTTTTCAATTTACTCGGATTTTGGGACTGAATCAAAAATCTGTAAATTATCTGTAGGACTATTTTGCGCTTTTTTAGTTCATTGACTGCTCAAAAGGTTTGTCGGTGTTAGCTGAATCTGTAAGTAGGCGAATTTTAATCTCATGGTAAAACTCCTCTTGAAATAGCTCTACTTTCGATTGAGCCGAGAGTAATAGTAGGGCCCAAAAAACGCTAACTAAATGGCTGTGTTTAGACTCATGTCCAGACCCATTTTGGTATGGTTGCTTTGTCTGAGTCCATAACTCTACAAGTTGTTCTAAATTCAACCAATTTTGTTCTGAATTTAGCTCCCTTGCCGATATATTCAACACCTGCTCCAGTTCCCCAGCTACTTCCGTCAGATTTTCCTGGTGAGCTAACTCCAGCGCCTCCCGCATACTTTGGACGCTAGGCAGACGTCTGGGACGGATAGGTTTGCTGACTTTTTCTACTAGTTTTAGCTGGTTCGCCATAATCTGCAATTGCTTGATTAACTCTTGCAGAGTCACCCGGCGCTTTGGTGGCGGCATTGCCGCTGGACGACGACGCAATTGCCGTTCTAATGGTAGACGATGACCCTGATGTGATATTCCGTCTTCATCTTCCAATAGGGCCTCATCTACTACACCATCTTGGACATCTCCTACTGTTGACAACTGCATCAACGTATTTGCCTTGAACAATACCAGCATTGATGCTGACAAAAATGCCTGTCCAGATTGGGACAAGTCCGCTTCATAACCTCTTCCTATTGCCTCTGGTGCCATCAGTTCTAAGTAACGGTCAATCACCTCAATCACTTGGACATCCCAAGGGTCAATTTCTCCCTGTTCCGCTTGGTAAATCAGGAGTGTGATTGTTTCTAATAGCTCGGAAGCTTCCATCAACAGGTTCTAAGTTAATTAATGAGAATTAAAAGACCATAAATTCAACAGTAAACTCATTGACTATTGGCAAAGCGTGTACTTTATGAATTCCCTTGCGCTTCTTTTATTTAGGAATTGCCTGCTGGCGGTATCCCCTGAAATTTGTAATCAATCACCATTGTGAATTGTGAGATCAGATTGTGCAACTTTTGACCTTGGGCATTGGGCATTGGGAAAAGACAAGGAAGACAAGGAAGAGGGGGGAGACAAGGAAGAAACTTGTTCAATAATTCTCCCTTGTCCCCCTTGTCCCCCTCATCTCCCCCTGCTCTCTGCTCCCTGCTCCCCTGCCTCCTCTACTCCCCAATCTCCAGCACCCAGTTAACTAGCGTCCGAACGCCGTAGCCAGTTGCCCCAGAGCCGTTGTAGCCATTTTCTTTATCTGTCCACACTGGGCCAGCAATATCTAAGTGCGCCCAAGGTGTTTCTTTGACGAATTGCTTAAGGAAAAGGGCTGCGGTAATGGAACCACCTGGACGCGGGCCAGTATTTTTCATGTCGGCAATGCCAGATTTTAGCCCTTCAAAATATTTTTCTTCCATTGGCATCCGCCAAATCTTTTCTCCTGAGGTTTGGGCGGCTTTCTCTAACTGGGAAGCAACAGCATCGTCGGGAGTGTACAAACCAGCAATATCTTCACCTAAGGCAATCACGTTAGCACCGGTTAGGGTAGCTAAATCCACGATCGCATCTAATCCTAATTTGTCGGCATACACCAAGGCATCTGCTAGGGTCAAACGTCCTTCAGCGTCGGTGTTGTTCACTTCGATTGTTTTGCCGTTTGATGCTGTAAGTATGTCTCCAGGGTGCATAGCACGACCGCTAATCATATTTTCAGCCACCGCCGAGATGAAGTGAACTTCAACATCTGGCTTAATTTGAGCAATTGCTTTTGCCGCACCCAAGGTAGCAGCTGCACCGCCCATATCAATTTTCATGGTTTCGATGCCGCTACCAGCACCTTTAATGTTGAGTCCGCCGGAATCGAAGGTTACACCTTTGCCAATAATTGCTAGTTTCTTTTTGGGTGTACCTTCTGGCTTGTAAGTCAGGTGAATGAATTTAGGGGGCAACTCGGAAGCTTGCGCTACTCCCAAAAATGCACCCATACCCAACTTTTCACAGTCTTCTTTTTCCAGAATTTCTACTTGTAAACCGTAGTCTTTAGCGATCGCTTGAGCAGTTTCGGCCAAAGTAATTGGTGTTACCGCGTTGGCTGGCGCTGCCACTAACTGCCGTGCCAAATTTACCCCTGAGACAATTTGATTGGCGCGGGTGATGGCTGCTTCTTGTCCACCAAATCCTAGTAAATCTACGGTTTCTATTTGTGAACCTTTATCTTCTGGTTCTGATTTAAAACGATTATCTTGGTAAAGTGCCAATTCTACGCCTTCTGCGATCGCTTGGGCACTTGCGGCTGGATCGTTATTCCACAATGGGAAACTAAATCCCAGAATTTTGCTTTTTTGCTTTTTTGCCACTCTGGCTACAGCAGCAGCAGCGCGTCGCAAAGTATCGAGTTTTAGTGCATCTGGTTTGCCTAAACCTACCAGAATCAATTTACGCACCGGGCTACCAGGATTCACACGAGTGAAGATGGTACTGTTGGCTTTACCTTTAAATTCTTCTTCAGCAATTAGTTCTTTTAAAACCCCGGAAAACTTTTGATCTAAAGTTGCCAATTCTCCAGTTAACTCTACTGCATCTTCAAATAATCCAATTGCCAAACTATCGCCTGCCCACTCTAGCAAAGGCTTATCACTAGGTTGAATTGTCATGTTGGGATTTTGTGTAAATATTCCTACTTGTACCAGTATTGCTCAAAATTCTTGTTTCAGGCTGAGGGGAGTGGGGATCATTCAACCTTTTGAATCACCTTTAAAAGGCTAATTCTGTCTTTATATACTCGTGAACTCCGCTGAGAATTCCACTCTTTTACCTCCTCTGCCCAATGACCAATGACTCAATTGCATTTGTATCAATGTCAAATTTGCTGGCGATCGCTGTCATTATATGTTGCTCAACTGGTGTAGTCTTACCGTCAAGCTGGGCAATTTTGTAACATTGAGCCAGCAAGGGTATGGCAAAATCACGATTCAGCTGATTGAGTAATATATCTAAAGACTTAAGTGATTTGATATTTTGGGCAATGGCATCCAATGAGTTATTACTAAGATTTACAGCTTGTAATTCTGGCAAAATTTCTTGCAAAGTCTTCTCTGGATGACTAGCGAGGATCATGTGAACTAAAATTTGATCCATGACTGCTTCTTGAGCGATCGCAGTTTCTAGATACTTTTCACTTTCAGCTTTCAATGTTGCTATTGTCTGTGGCGATGTAAGCGAAGTTGATTCATCTAGCTTGGCTTCGTAAAATCGACAAGCAGCATATCCCAATGAATAAATCATCGTCGCATTTGAACTAGCTGCGATCGCTGCACCTGCAAACGGCACATTTCGCAGCAAGCCTAATCCCGCAGCTTTCAAAAGACGCCCTCCACCCAAAGCCAGACCAAAAATTGCTAAAATTTCGCCTTTACGGGCAGGATCTTTTAAATCTAGCCCATAGTCAAATGCAATTTGATAAAGCATTTCTGACTGCAATTTTGTTGTCGCTGTTAAATCAATTGCCAACAACGCCACTGCTACTCCTGGCAAAATACTAGTAGCTAGTCCAACTGTGCCTGCTTGAGTCGCTTTTTCCAACATGATTCGGTGAGCAATCTGGCTGGGTGATTCATTTGGATACTGTTGCTTGAGCTTGTTTACCGCAGCTTCTGCTTTTTCCAAATCAACAGCGTCAGTATTACCAATCAGCCAATTTAGATTTAATACTCCAGATAGTTTTCTAATCAACCAATTTTCGCTGAGGCGATTCACAACCTGACCGCTGGTTTGAGTTGTTTGCTCAATTAACTTGTGTGTTTGTTTCGCCGTCGCTTCTCCCACCCCTACTGCTGTGTCTAAAACTGCTTTGCCAGTCTGAGCAACATTTGTAAGAAAAGACTCTAATATAGACGGTTCATTTTCTACTGATGATTGAGCTTGGATATTTACTTCTGAAGTTTCTCTGGGTGAATTAACAGATTTATTCACCTCTATTTTTTGGGGTTTGTCTGCCATTGCTTGACACCATCTTGTAAAGCCTCTCTATTTAAACTTGTAGCGAAATATGAGCGGCTTTACATCCCTCTATAAACGTAAATATCAGTTTAAGATTAACTATTTTATTATCCAAACTACTATCTTAATCGGTCATAATAGGAACATATTGCTCAAGGGTGAGTGTTCCCAAATACGCCAAAACTCGATTTATATCTAATTCCCGCGTTTGATCTAGCAAGACAATGAAAGACAGAGACAAAGCACCAGCATCGGCTGAAAAGCGCTGTTATAAACTGAGATTATTGAACACCCAAGAACCATTTTGGTAGTTAAAGGTGCAATTATTAGCGTTGGGTACTTTTCCCCAAGGTATACCGACCACTACAGCACGTCAAGTTCCTTGCTGTTCTGTCCTCTAGGAATACTAGTAGGCTATCGTCTCACCTCTAGCCCCGTACTCATATCAGCATTACTTTCTAAAAAGTCATTATCTTTAAGAATTTCATAGAGATTAATGTCTTCCTCTAGCAAACAAGCATGTCCACAATTCGGCAACACCACAATTTTGGTGTTTGGTAAGATATTAGCTATCCGCTTCACTTCAGTTACAGAAGGCAAAAGGCGATCGCTACCACCGGCAATCAGCAAAGCTGGTTGAGTTAAGCGACCTAATTTCTCGTCATCTACATCAAATTCTCGTAGTAAAGACAACCGCCAAAGAACGGTTTCTGACGGGACAGAACGCATAGTTTTCAGCAGTTCATGGCGATCGCTCCGAGAAATTCGTGGCAAAGATGCTAGAAATGGCAACAACCCCAGTGCGCCAACATCATACAACTCGGATGGCACCAAGTAAGTTAGTTGGGATGCCCAATTCAACCAAGGGCGAAGACGAAAGGCAGAAGCTGGGTTAATTAAAATAATTCGCTTAAATAAATGCGGTGCTTGGATTGCTACTTTCATTGCCAAGCAACCACCAAACGACTCACCACACAGGTAAACTGGCCTCTGAGAACTTTTTTCTAATTCGGCGTGGATTAAGTCCAATACACTCTTAGCTAGCACATCCCAAGTATTAAGGTCTTGGCGTGGGATCGCCAAACAACGGACATCAAAGCCAGTTTCTAATCCAGCGGTTTGCGATCGCAATAGTTGACCAGTTCCATCCATTCCTGGCAAATATACCAACAGCGGATACTCTGGCTGTACTCGTTTAGGAGTCAGGAAACAAGGGTTTAGCTCAACTTCTGAGATAGTCATTGGTCATTAGTCATTAGTCATTAGTCAATGGTATAAAACTTTTGGACTGCTGATTGTTGCTTTTGCTAGCTTCGGTACTTTTGAGCAAAAACAAAAAAGGTCTCAGAGCAAGCTAATGAAAGCTTTGGAGACAATCCAAAATTCAAAATCGAATGGCTTTAATAGCAACCTTGACGCAGTAAGGTACTAATTTCACCATGACAGTGTTCTGTCAGTTCAGCCACAACAGTTCTGGCTTGCTTGCCGTGATATTTTTGCTGATGTTGGGGCGTAATCCAATAAGGGCGACCGATTAACACCGCAACCCGACGATAAATTACCAGAGGATGCCAGCCAGCTTGATTAAATAAAGGTTCTGAAGGGTCAAATAAACTCAAAAACCTTAAGGGGAAACCAGAAGTGTTTACCTCGTCTAAGGAGGCGATCGCGATCGGCAAAATAGCTAGATCCTGCACATTCGCTCGCAATGCCAAATGGGCAAATCCTCGCTGAAACTCACCTACTTGGTTTGGCTGAGTAAATTTCACCATTGGTTCAGTCCCTTCTGGAAATACTCCCACCATCTGCTTGGACTGCAATAGCAACTGTGACTGCGAAAAAAAGCTTTGCTGGCGGTTTTGAGTTTCTTCCAAAGGAAAACACCCCAATTGACCGGTGACAATCTCCCGCATTACTGGCACTTGTCCCATATAGTGATGGCAAGCAAAGCGAATCGGACTCGATAACGCCGCCATTAAAATAAATGCATCCATAAAGCTGCGGTGATTGCTGACTACCAACACGCTGGCATCCTGGGGAATGCGATCCTCATAATAACGAAACATTTGGGTTGAAAGCGCCGCCAGGAAAGCGCGAGAAATCTCCAGGGGGCTATTTCGACTCATACCTAATCAATATATTTTTCCGGTAAATATGGCGGTTTAACTTAATTTAATTTTTACATTTCTTTACTATTGCCATGACCGTCTTAAGATAGAAATGTCTAATCTACAAAAGTAGCAAGTTTTTCTGCTTTTTCGGTTTTGTATTTTTGATCACAATAATATCTAATAGAAAGTATTCAAAAAAATTATGATTAGTTAATTTTCATCTTTTAGTAAAAATGAGTTGAATTGATGCACATTACAAAACAATTCTTGGTCTGATAAGTTTGCTAGTATTAAGGTATTATTGGAAAAAATAGGAATAATATTGTATAATTGCGTGGTTTTGCCAATCAAAGTAACGTGTAAAACTTTTTAATAAGTTAATTTTTATTTTGCATGAATCTAGTGAATAAAACAGAAAAGACATTTGCACTAACGACACCCCTATATTATGTAAACGATGTCCCCCATATAGGCAGTGCTTATACGACGATCGCAGCAGATGTAGTAGCGCGATTTCAGAGGCTGCTGGGGCATCAGGTATTACTAATTACTGGTACAGATGAACATGGGCAAAAAATTCAGCGATCGGCAGAAAGTTTAGGCAAAGCACCACAAGAGTTTTGCGATGAAATTGTCCCTAGTTTCGTGAATTTATGGCAGTTACTAGACATTCAATACGATCGCTTTAGTCGAACTACTGCACCTCGTCATGAAGCGATCGTCAAAGAATTCTTTGAGCGAGTCTGGAAATCTGGTGATATCTACCAGGGACAACAAAAAGGCTGGTACTGCGTATCCTGCGAAGAATTCAAAGAAGAACGGGATCTGCTAGAAGGACATCGTTGCCCGATTCATACTAACAAAGAAGTTGAGTGGCGAGACGAACAAAACTATTTTTTCCGCTTATCCAAATATCAAAATCATCTGACAGAATTCTATCAATCTAGACCGGATTTTATTCAACCAGAAAGTCGGCGTAATGAAGTCCTCAGCTTTGTCAATCAAGGGCTGCAAGACTTTTCTATTTCACGGGTGAATCTAGATTGGGGTTTTCCCGTACCAGTTGATCCCAAGCACACCCTTTATGTCTGGTTTGATGCGCTGCTGGGTTATGTAACGGCATTACTAGAACCAGATGCAGAACCGACTTTAGCAAATGCTTTAGAAACATGGTGGCCGATTAACTTGCACCTAATTGGTAAAGATATTCTGCGCTTCCATGCAGTTTACTGGCCAGCAATGCTGTTGTCGGCTAGCTTACCCTTGCCAGAGCGAGTATTTGGGCATGGCTTTTTGACCAAAGATGGGCAGAAGATGGGTAAAAGTCTGGGTAATACCCTTGATCCTATAGCCCTAGTTCAGCGCTATGGTAGTGATGCCGTTCGTTATTACTTCCTTAAGGAAATCGAATTTGGCAAGGATGGAGATTTTAATGAAGTTAGGTTCATTAATGTTTTGAATGCAGATTTGGCAAATGACTTAGGTAATTTGCTCAATCGCACTTTGAACATGGTGAAGAAATACTGCGCAGAGAATCATGTCCCATCAATCGGCAATGAAGGGATTCCTGACGAAAATCCTTTAAAAACAATTGGTTTACGTCTAGGGAAACAGGTGGAAAAAGCCTATGAGGAGCTAGCTTTCAATCAAGCCTGCGGGGCTATCCTTTCACTGGTGCAAGCCAGTAATAAGTTTATTGATGAACAAGCTCCTTGGTCATTATATAAACAGGGACAGCAGGAGTCGGTGGAAAAAGTTCTCTACGCAGTTCTAGAATCAGTTAGACTAGCAGCTTATCTGCTATCCCCAATTATTCCGAACATCAGTAGCGATATTTATCAGCAGCTAGGCTTCGGAATAAACTTTAACGATCAAATACAAAGTTCAATTACCGCTCCTTTTGCTATCCATGCTACATGGGGGATACTATCCAGTAAACAACAGTTGGGTACACCCCAACCAATTTTTAAGCGAATAGAACTCCCAAAAAACGATTAGTCCTTATCAAAGTCTGATTTTGTTCAATTTCTTATTTTCTCAAAAAATTTATCGGGGCTGAACTTAAATTAGCCCCGGAACATTATCATAAGCCGCTGTGACTAGCATCTAAAAGTTGGTAATTTGTATCAAAAATAACAGGGATAAAAATTGAGGTATCACAATGATGTTGAATAATTTTGAAACCGATTCAATATTTACGCCAGAACAAGTTTTGGAGAATCGGGGTCGGGTCGCCATATTTATTGATGGCTCAAATCTATTTTATGCTGCACTACAACTAGGGATTGAAATCGATTACACGAAGCTACTGTGTCGATTAACTGGAGGTTCTAGATTACTGCGGTCTTTTTTCTACACTGGTGTAGACCGGACAAACGAGAAGCAACAGGGGTTTTTGCTGTGGATGCGTCGCAATGGCTATCGGGTCATTGCTAAGGATTTAGTCCAGCTACCAGATGGCTCTAAAAAAGCTAACCTGGATGTAGAAATAGCAGTAGACATGATGGCGCTAGTCGATTCTTATGATACCGCAGTTTTAGTCAGCGGTGATGGAGATTTGGCATATGCGGTAAATTCAGTCAGCTATCGCGGCGTGCGGGTAGAAGTAGTAAGCTTGCGATCAATGACCAGCGACAGCTTAATTAATGTAAGCGATCGCTACATTGATTTAGAAGCCATCAAAGAGGATATTCAAAAAACCCCTCGCCAAAGCTATCCATACCGACCTTTATCTGGTATCGGTTTTTTGGAAGACCCCAGAACTAGTGATGGACACCTAGAAATCCAAGAATAATGCCGTATCAATTTGATCAAAAGGGGAGACTAGGAAAGAGAAAAATTCAAAATTTCTCCTCCACTCCCTCTTTTCTTATTTTACCTTTGACCTTGTTCTTGGTATTTGGTTTACTTAGCTGCGGAGGTAAATCCCCGCCAGCTTATCAACAAAATACTGTGGATTCATCTGATCAAGATAGTAATTTAACTTTCTTTGATGTCACCCTAGAACAAGCTGATGAAGTCGGAAGACCGATTTGGAAAGTCCGGGCTAAAACCGCAAAATATACCAAAGAAAAACAAATTGGCCAAGCTGAAAGCCCTTATGGTGAACTATACCAAGATGGCAAAGTAGTTTACCAAATCAAGGCAGATGTTGCAGACATTGAACAAGATGGGAAGCAGTTGTTTCTTAAAGGTAAGATATTTGCCACAGACCCAAGCAATGGAATTGTGTTGCAAGGCAATGAATTAGAATGGCGTCCCAAAGAAGATTTGTTGATTGTTCGCAACCAAATTAACGGTAGTCATAAACAACTACAAGCTGTGGCGAAAGAAGCGCGAGTCAAAACCCGCGAACAGCGCATGGAATTTTCTGGAGGGGTAGTAGCAAATTCCGCTGATCCCCAGATGCAAGTAAGAACCGAGCATTTGATTTGGAATATTAAAGAAGAAAAACTGATTGGCGATCGCCCCATAGAAATTGATCGCTACAAAGATAATAAAATTAGCGATCGCGGCAAGGGAAAATCTGCCGAAGTCAACTTAAAAACGAAAATTGCCACTATTAAACAAAATGCTCAATTAGAGTTAATAGACCCACCAGTGCAAATAGCTAGCAACTCTATGACCTGGAACATGAAGGCAGAAACTGTTACTACAAATTCCCCCGTGCGGATGTTCCAGCGTGCCGAAAATCTTACCGTCACCGCCAATCAAGGTGAAATGAAAATACCGCAAAAAACGGTTTATTTAACAGGTAATGTTAACGCCATTGGTCAGCGTCGCCAGTCTTTGAAATCTAATACATTAACTTGGTATTTAGACAATAAGTTAGTTGAAGCTCAGGGAAATGTCGTTTATCGACAAGTTGATCCACAGTTAAATTTTACGGGTGAAACAGCCGTTGGTAATCTGCAAACAGAAAATATTGTTGTCAAAGGCGGTAGTTCTAGCGGTAGGGTAGTAACAGAAATTATTCCCCAAGAAAGAGCCAATCGTCAGTAGTAAAGTTAGGGTGAATGGGACCCACCTTCACCCAGAAATTTTGGTTTTGGGTTGGTCGAATACTAGGCTAGGATCTTAGTAATAAAAGTCTTTTGATAACCCATGAATGGATCAAACCGATTAGGCAAGGAATTTTTGCCACAATCCCAGCAAGCAGAACATTCCCACCATCACGATACAAACCACGAGCATACAGATCATACTCATGGGACTGGAGAGCCGGCTCATCCTCACATCCATAGCGAAGAGTCGTTACGGCGAATTGCCAATAGATTATCGCGGATAGAAGGACATGTTCGGGGTATTAAAACAATGGTGCAGCAAAATAGCCCTTGTCCTGATGTTCTACTGCAAATTGCCGCAGTGCGAGGCGCATTAGATAGGGTAGCGCGAATTGTTTTGGATGAACATTTAACTGAGTGTATTGGTAGAGCTGCACAAGAGGGTAATATTGACGTTGAAATTAAACAGTTAAAAGCTGCTTTAGATCGGTTTTTACCTTAAGAATTAGAAAAATAAAAAATTAACTAGCACGACAAGACATTTTGTAGAGATACGAGATTTGATGTATTGGCTCAGGCATAAATTTTTTTATGCCAAACTTAACACAAGTATCTCACAGTCATAACTGATGGTTTAGGCAGTTTTAAAGCAATTGCATGGTGGTAAATATACCCTCTAAACTATATTAAACCGGGGATATTTTGTCTTACCTATCTTGCCAATGATCGAAAATGTGATGCCTATGGCGGTAAGCTATCCATTCTCGTTAAAACCCTAGATGATCAATCTTGTAACCAACCAGACTTTAATATAATATGCAGCCGTGATAGTGATTAGCTAGACTATGATCCTACTAGAAAAATATCATTTTCACTATTCTTTCATTGACAGATTAAATAAACCACTGATTCTTTTTCTGCACGGTTTTATGGGTAATATCAATGAATTTGATGAAGCCATAAAATTCCTATTTGACGAATTTTCTTATTTAATATTTGATCTTCCTGGACACGGCAAAACTCAAGTTTTGGGTGGAGACGAGTACTACACAATGGCAAACACTGCTCATGCTTTAATCAGCTTCTTAGATGAGTTAAAAATTTCCAAATGTTTTTTAGTTGGTTACTCAATGGGTGGGAGATTGGCTTTATACCTCACCCTTCATTTTCCAGAACGTTTTCATAAAGTGGTGCTAGAGTCAGCTTCCCCTGGTTTGCTAACAGAAGTAGAACGATTAGAACGCATTAAACTTGATACACGAATAGGCAGAAAGTTAACAAGAAGTGTTGAAAAAAGCGATTTGGCAACTTTTTTATCAAATTGGTATAATCAACCAATTTTTGGTTATATAAAAAATCAGCCAGAATACGATCGCATGATAGAAAATCGCTTGCAGAATAATCCACATGAATTAGATAAATCGTTACGCTTCATGGGTACTGGATGTCAACCTTCTTTGTGGGAAAAACTAAAAGAGAACACAATTCCTGTGCTCTTACTAGTTGGTGAATATGATGAAAAATTTATATCTATTAATACAGAAATGGCTAAACTATGTGAATTTGCCCAGCTAAAAATAATTAAGAACGCTGGACATAATATTCATTTTGAAAATCCCTTGATATTTGTGGAGAATATCAAAGATTTTTTATCCGCAGCAAGTTAAGAATTAGGATAAAATCACTGCTTTTTTAGCAACTTCTTTACTGCATTGTTAGAAGGAGTTGGCGATGGTGTCAAATTCGGGGCTGTTGGTTGATTAGCTGGGGTTAATTCCTCTTGCAACATTTTCTGATAAATTTTAGGTAAAGAGCTACTAACAGAATTAGTTTCTATACCATATCCTAGACTTGTCCAGGTGGGAGAAAGTCGCCGCAAAACATCATTTAACTTTCCCTGACGCAACAGTTGAGAAATATCAGTTCCCCAAACTTTAGAATCATTTAACCAACGGTAAACGACTACATCTTGATATTCTGCCTCAAAACTATAAGCAGTCCAAAACACCATCTGCATAGGGTTGGGGTGATAACGGGGCGCTAAACGATACCAAGTAATGTTGATAATTTGATATCTGCCAGCAGCTGTGGAACAATTACCTGTATTGGGGCCTGTAACAATTGTGACGCATATCTCAGGATGTCGGCTAAGGTCGTTGACTTGCTGTCCACCATACAATAACGAATAGGGGCGGTTCCCACTGGCCTCACTTGCCGAGATAGTTCGCATTAAAGCGCGGATATATGGGTCGCCCTCTTTCATGACCAAAGGCGGCTGTTTAACTGCAAAGATGGGATCAGAAGGCGATCGCAAGTCTCCAATATACCATTGCAACAAATACACAAAGCCGAGAAGCGCGGCTATTGGGCCAATAAGTTTTTCGACACCTTTGAATTCAAAGCCTTTCAGAGTCCGACTCCTTCAAATTTGCTCTCTTTGCTAACAACAATGATTGACGAACTCATTCTGGCAAAGTTCACTTCCATCCAATACAGTCTATTCGTAGGGGCACAGCAATGCTATTCCCAAAGCGCGTGTGTATCCAAGTAAGACACGCTATAAGAGTTTTAACCCCTAACTCGTCACTGGTTGATTAAGCGACGTTAGCAAATAATTCCCCAAAAGTTTTGGAGGTAGCTTCAGGTTTGGCAACAATCTCGACAATTTTATTGCGTGCATCTACTTCAAACAGCGCCTCAACAGCAACTTGGGCAACTTTTTGTCTGGGGATGCTACCGTCAAAAAGTGTATCAGCACTCTGCATCACGATCGCGTCGGAATTATCTTCATTCTTCAACCCACCAGGGCGCACAATGGTATAGGTAAGACCACTTTTCTGGATGTACTCTTCAGCTTGCTTTTTCCACACTAAAATCAGCCAAAACAAGTTCAGTGGATGGAATAACTGCGAAGTACACAAAGAAGACACTAAGACAAAATGCTCAATTCCCTTTGCCTTGGCAGCATCTACTAAATTTTTAGTCCCTTCAAAATCCACTTTATAGGGGCCAGTAGGGTCAAAGCTAGGTTTTGCCCCAGTAGCAACTAACAAAACTGTGCTATCTCCCAACGCAGCATTTAAACTTTCTGGTTGTAACACGTCGCCTACTACCAATTCGGCTTCAGGAGACAGAATACCCCTAGCTTTCTCTATATTCCGCACCAAGGCTCGGACGGGAATATTCCGCGCTATCAACTCTTGCACAATCCGGCGACCTGTTTCACCCGTTGCCCCTGCTACAAATGCTTTCATGATAAATGCTATCCTGGGAAACTATTGTGTGCTTGTTCAGTTCTTTATTTTAGTAATTCTATGGAGCTGATGGCAGATTAATGAGGTTTCAGTCAAAATAGGATCTTAGTGCGAAATCACCCAGGCACATGGGGAATTATTAATATAGACGAACGCCAAAGTATACATTAATGCATTTATGCTTTCAAGAAAAGGCGAATATAAATCCTGGGAAATAACAGAAGCAGTTTTACCTGTAGCCTCCAGCCAAGAAGAAGCCGAGGACACATTAATAGAAGCAAATGTAGCGACGCTCACAAAGTTTTCCGGTCGTTATCAAGATTTTATGGAAATGCCTGCCCCAGTGGAAAAGGTTGCTGAGTATCTTAATGCTCACTCCTCATGGTTTTCGCGTTGCGCTGAACCTATGAAGGTGCAACCATTGGGGGAAAACGGCTACGCTTTAGTAATTGGTCGTTTTGGTGCTTTTGGTTATGATGTAGAACCAAAAATTGGTTTGGAATTGTTGCCTCCAGAGGAGAGTATTTACCGCATCCGTACAATCCCCATTCCTGATTACCAACCGCCTGGTTATGACGTAGACTATCGGGCATCTCTACAGTTAATAGAAAACGATGCTTGCACTAGCGTTGGTGAGGTTACCAGGGTTGAATGGGAATTGGATTTAATGGTTTATTTGCACTTTCCCCGGTTTATTCAGCGATTACCCAAGTCTATAATTCAATCTACAGGCGATCGCTTACTTAACCAAATTGTCCGCCAAGTCTCCCGCCGCTTAACTCGCAAAGTTCAGGAAGATTTTCATAAATCTTTAGAAATACCCTTTCCAGAGAATTCCAAGCAAAAGCAGTGATTCAACAGTCATTTGTCATTTGTCAAAAGTTCATGACAAATGACAAAGTACTACTTACTATGCTTTAGTGAGAATTCTTTGGACAATTTGCACGCCGGTGACAGCCTGCCAAGCAAAAAGTCCCAAAAGGGTAAAATTCAACAGAATGTGAGTTGCACGCGCCCAATTTGCTCCTTTCTGCATATAAGGAGACAAAGCAGCAGAAAATGCAATCAGGCCCGTCATACCGAGTCCTGCCAGCAGGTGAGGCCCGACAAATAACTTGCCATTATTGATGTAAGTGACACCCATCCCTCCAATTGCACCTACTACCATCAAAGCTAGGAGTATAGACCCGATTTGGTAGTGTCTGACGTTATATCTACCTTTAATCAGTTCTTTCTTTTCTTCCCCCTGAGCATTTCTGGTACGCTGTAGTTGCAGCCCCAAGTAGGCAGCATAAATTGAAAGTACTAATAGCGCCCACATGATCACCGGATGAAAGAAGTTCAGCCAATATTTCACCGACGCAGAAAGTTCCAGACTCATCGTGTTCTCGCCCAATTATTAAATCTTCATAAAAATTAGCATAACTCTATTTCCTGTGCTGCAAGTTGCACAAACTAAAAGAGGCTAAGAAAGAGAAGAGTGAAGCCTCCCTCGCTGTACTTTTCATCAAGCCAATAGCCAGAATGTTTGCCAAGACTGCTTTTATTAAATTTTAATATTTAATATTTAATTTTGAATTGCATAACCCTCTTGCCAAAGTGGATAAACAATCTCAGACTAAATTTTGAGGGTAGACGAACAAAACCCCCTGTGTGGGATCTCATCCATGATTGAAAACAACGATACTTTGATGCTAAAAGCTGCTAAAAGTGGCGATATTAAGCATCTGTATGCGCTACTGGCTGCTGGTGCGAGGGTGGACGCGTGCGATCGCCAAGGCACGACGGCGTTAATGTTTGCTGCCAATTTAGGCTACACCGAAATTGTGCGATCGCTGCTGGATGCTGGGGCAAATATCAACTTGCCCAGAAAACTCTATGGTTTGACGGCTTTGATGTTGGCAGCTAGTGCCAAACAGCTTGACATTGTGCAGCTTTTACTATCCAAAGGTGCTGATGTAAATGCCACTAATGAAGATGGCAGCACAGCTTTAATGGCAGCTGTACTCAAAGGTCATATCCATGTAGTGCGAGTTTTATTGGCTGCTGGTGCGAAGGTAAGTATCGCAGATAAAGATGATGATACTGCGTTGAAACTAGCAGTTAAGCAGGGACAAATAGAAGTTTTACAAGCAATTGTTCAAACTGGTGTCGATGTCAATATCCGAGATGAGGAGGGTGAGACACTCTTAACATTAGCGGCAGATTTGGGACATCTGGGTGTTGTGGAAGCACTACTAGCAGCAGGTGCTGATGTGAATCTGAAAAATGCTGATGGTGGAACTGCCCTCTCGGCGGCGGCGGCGGCTGGACACAGTGCGATCGCAGCAGTTTTACTGGATCGAGGTGCTGAAATTAATCTCCAAGACCAAGATGGTGAAACTGCTTTACACCTTGCCGTTGTGGAAGGCTACATTGATGTCGTACAACTGTTACTTAACAGGGGTGCAGATGTCCAAATTAGGAACCATCTGGGTGATACACCACTGCTTGTAGCTGCATTGCAGGGACATAACCAAATTGTCGAGACACTACTACGTTCTGGGGCAGATATTACTGAGAAAAATCTTGGTGAAGTACCTTTGACGCTGGCTGTATTACAAGGACACACCCAAACAGTGAAAGTGCTGCTAGACTATGGTGCTGATGCCAACACTCCGGGCGATGATGGCAAAACTGCTTTGCTCAAGGCAACCGAACGCAAGTACATAGAGATAATACATTTGCTGCTAGCAAAGGGAGCAAATGTGAATTTTCAAGACTCGGCGAGGGCAACAGCATTGATGTGGGCTGCCTCAGCAGGTTACGGCGAAATTGTGCAGTTGTTACTGCAAGCTGGGGCAGATATGAATTTGAAAAACCGGGGTGGTTATACTGCTTTGATGATTGCAGAATTTAATGGTTATAAGAATGTGGTGCGGAGTCTGCAAAAAGCTGGGGCGCAAGAATAGCTATCTGAATTCTTTAACTAAAATATTTTCAGAAATGTGTTGACAAATCATTAAATGAAGGTTATTTACTTAAATACTGAGGAGATTTAAAAAACCAAGTCTAGGCGTAAGAAACAAAGAAAGCAAAACTCCGTCGTAGCTGTTGTGAACTTACTACGGCGGAGAAAGAAAAAATTAAAACGACAAGAGGGAGCAGGCTAAATGCTTGCGTCACAAGGATAGAAAGAAAGAAAAAATGAAGAAGTAAATTTACCTTTTACTTTTTACCTTGTACTTTTACCTTTTACCTAGTCTCCCCCTTGGCGTTTCCTACTGTGCTAGATGTGCAAAATATATAGTTTTTACTTTAAGAGAAAAGTATTCTAACGATCATTTTTTATGTATCCTCCCTAAGGCTGAATAAAAATGAATCTGAAAAAAGGTTGATGTGCGAACATTTGAGCGATCGCTACGGCAAGCCAAGGAAAAAATAAATAAAAAATTAAATTTAGTATAATCACTATGGTGAATCCCCAGTCACCATCGGGTTAATCATGACTTGACCAAGCAAAAATGGTTAATGACTATAAAATTTGCAGAACAACTAGTGTCATATCATCAGTGTTTTGCTTATCAGCACCGATGAATTGCTCAACTTGGTCAAATAGGTAATCCACAATCTCCTCTGGCCCATTGCAGTACTTGCAAGCCGTATTGAAGCCAGCGACAAAGTTATCTTCATCGAAGCGATCACCACCAGCAGCAGCGGCATCGGTCAAGCCATCTGTATAGTAAATAATTGTATCCCCAGGCTCTAACTGTGCCTGTGCATCTTCATATTGGCTGTTGGCATCCAAACCGATTAACATTCCTAGAGTATCTAAACGGCTGACAGTTTTCGTGGCTGCGTGCCACCATAAGGGAGGATTGTGTGCCGCATTGCTATAAGACAAAATTCGGGTATGGGGATTATATTCTGAGTAAAATAGCGTTACAAAGCGGTGGGAATTTTCCAAATCCGCATACATAACTCTATTTAAGTTTTGCAGAATTCCGGCTGGGGAATTACCATGTAGCACTTCTCCTCGTAGCATTCCCCGCATCATCGTCATAATCAGCCCAGCGGGGACACCTTTGCCCATGACATCTCCAATAACCAAACCCCAGCGACTAGTTTCCGTACCGCTTTTGGCCTTGGGCTGAATCTTATTGTGATTGGTAGCAATAAAGTCGTAGTAGTCTCCGCCAACCCGATTGGCAGGTTTACAGCGTGCCGCAAGTACTGCACCAGGGATTGTGGGGCATTGACGTGGTAGAAGTCGCCGTTGAATTTCTGCACCAATTTCTAGTTCTTGGTCTAGGCGTTCTTTTTTTCTTAGTTCTACGGCTAGTTCATCGTTTTCGATTGCTACCGCTGTTTGGTCTGCTACTAACCTAACTAACTTTTGCCTAGTTTCTGTCCAACTATATTCTGGATCACGGCTCAAGACGTAGAGCCATCCCCGTTCTGTATGCTTCACTAGAATTGCCGTACCAAAGATTTGCACATCAGGCCCCAGATAGCGATGCATCTGGTCATCCAAAATCCCCGTGGCATTCGCTAGAGGGGCATTATTGGGTAGAAGCGTGATTTGACTACTAGCTATTTCTAGCGCTTTACGGATATTCTTTCGCTGACCACTATCTTGCCAATGTAACTGCTCTAACCTGACTTGACCATTAGGTTTGTAGAGAAACAGAGCGCTGCCGTCTGCATCTGTCACTCTTGTTGCCATCAGTGGGATCAGTTCCAAAAACTGATTCAAATTATTGAAACTTCTCAGGGCAAAGCCTAAAGAACTTAGCAAATCTTGAATTTTGTTCTGTTCCCGGTGCAACCTTGCCACGAGTTCTTTGAGTGCCACGACTGGTGTGACATCTGTCGCGGCACTAGTATTGTTGTCAGTGGGTTGAGAGGGCAGTTGAGACACAGGCACAGGTACTATTGCACTTTATATTGGTAAATTTCAGATTACTTATAAATCTTTTGGCTTTGGCATTGCTAAACCATATTTAGACAAGACTTGTCACTTTAGCAAGAGTATAAAGACGTAACAGGCAAGTTTTATAAGTATTTTATTTGTTTTTTGTCTTTTTGATTGAATCTTAAAAATTTAAATTCATGTATTTTTATTCAAAACACAACCCGTAAAAATTACTAGCTTCGGTGATAGTTCAGAAAGGTTTTCATTTTTTCATAACCTAATTACCAAAGCATATCCCTAAAGTAATAAAAATACTTTATTAAAAGAATAATTCATAACGCTTTCAGAATAACTTTTTTGGCAGAGGCAACTAGGAGACTAGAAGTCTTTTGAGTGAAAAATTTTGTAGACGCTCACATCGTAGCTTAGTTTGGTAAAAAGCAGACTTATACCCATTACCCAACCTAAGAATATATAAATAAGTCTTCAAATACTTAATTTATATACCATAATTACCCGGATAATCGCCAAGATTGAGGTTTTCCATTTTTAATTTATCGTTTTGCGAATTTTTAAGTTACTGAATATGCAAAATTTAAACCCCTTGAAACGGGATAAAAGTAAGACAACCTAATCTTTAGAGTCCGTGGCAAGAGATTTAAACCATTAGCCCGTCATTGATTTTAGGGCAATAAGCTTGGGTTAGGACTTAACTCTTTATCAAAGTCAATTTTTTATAACATAGACACAAAGAGGCTTTCCACAGGCTACAGCCTTTTTTTCTACGGGACGCAAAGAAAAATAACGAAGAAATGCTTAACTGAACTGTATTGGATTTTAGGGGGGATTCATTTGGTAAGTGTAAGACTATGAATGGAAGAGATGACATTAAATCTAAAAAAATATCCTCCAATAACTTTAAGTCAAAAGCTAGAAAAAGTGTTGTTGTTTAAATATCAGACTTAAAACCTCTTAATTTACTACAGAAAATATTGTAGATACTTCAGCAACTATGATATGAGAAAATGCCTGGGAGTGTTGAACCAGCTTACTTACACCAATTCATTTTTTGAGTCCACAGTGGACGATTTTCCGAAGTTATGATCATCGGAAGCTGTCCTTTTCCTGATGTCGCTGCTGGTAAAATAGCTGACGCTTGTCCTCCTACTATTAAATAAAATTACGTACATATCTCCCTACTCGCCAACGCAGTTGCTTCTCCTCTCAGAGATGCCGCCTAGCTTGCTTCCCCACAGGGGTACAAATCGCCATAGTCAACACTAAGAAACTGTGGAGGGAAACTCCTCCCCTAGTGCTGGACTCACCCCCGTTGGCTCTCCAAAGCACTATTCACCGCTCAGACTGCTATCCATCCTACAGCTATAGTTATATTTGTGGGGGTAAGTGTCTCGCTTGCCCTTTACATTACTGCAAGATGCAAGCTTCCTGGCTCTTGTGTGTCGCAACTAAATGCCATTTAGAGAGTAAAAAAAGGGCATTAGCTTGAAATTTTAGCAAAAGTCACTTATTTGTTGTGACAAACTCATGATTTTAGGACTTGATCTGTTTCTAGTATTTTGTTTCTAATTAGTTCAAGTGATAATAGCAGACCAGTCATCCCTAAACTTATCAGTAGTCAAGAAAAATTTATAACCCCAAATTTTTTCATTAGCCACTCAAGAGAGCTTCGACAAATTCATAGCTAGAAAAGGGGCGCAGGTCTTCAATTCCTTCGCCAGCACCAATAAAGCGAATAGGTAAACCTAGCTGTTGCACAACGGCAAGGGCAACACCGCCTTTGGCTGTGCCATCTAGCTTGGTTAAGACAACGCCACTCAGTTGGGCAGCTTGGGAGAAAACTTCGGCTTGCCGCAGTCCATTTTGTCCTAAAGTGGCATCTAGAACCAAAAGAGATTCTACATTAGCATTTGGGGCTTTTTTGTCGATAATTCGCCGGATTTTGCTGAGTTCATCCATTAAATTTTTCTTGTTTTGCAGTCGTCCAGCTGTATCTACCAGAAGTAATTCTGTTTGCCGCGCTTGGGCGGCTGCGATCGCATCAAATACAACTGCTGCCGGATCTGTATTTTTTCCAGGATTGGCAATTACTTCTACACCACTTCTACTACCCCAAACCTTCACCTGTTCCACGGCGGCGGCGCGGAAGGTGTCTGCTGCGCCAATCAAGCATTTATAACCAGATTTTTGTCCCAGGTGGGCAATTTTGCCGATAGTGGTAGTTTTACCGGCACCATTTACCCCAGTGATTAACCAAATATTCAAGGTTTCTTTTTCTGGGGTAAAGCTAATTTTGTGGGATGTTTTGCTCGGTGCATCCAGCATATCCCGAAGGATTTTTTTCAGGTAAGCGATCGCTTCTTCTGGTGCGGTGACTTCTTCTCGAAGTTTTGTCTGTAAGGCATTGATAATAAAATCTGTCGCCTCTACACCCACATCAGCTTGCAGGAGCAATGCCTCAATTTCCGTTACAGCAGCTTGGTTCAGCGGCCCTTGACCAACGATCGCCTTCAGTTGGTTGAGAATACTACGGCGAGTTTTGTCTAACCCTTGCCGGAGCTTTTTCAGCCAAGTAATCTCCTCAATAGAAACGTCTTCTGGATTTCTACCTTGGGCTGCTAAAACTTTCGCTGACCAGACAAACCCATCATCAAATACCAGTCCGGGAATTTCCTCTCCTGTCTCTGAGGTTGTAGCTACTGGCTGTACTACCTCCGGTTCTGGGACATCAATAGCAGTAGCTATTAGTTGTTCCAACTTGGCTTGCCGTTCTGCCGCCGCCCGTTCTAAGAAGGATAAGGTGGCTGGTGCTGTTGGCTGTGTTGCCTCTGGCGTAGCTATTGGTTCGGTGGGTGTTGGTTCAACTTCAATTCCCGTTAGTTCTGGGCTTTTTACATCTGGCTCTTCAGCAATTGCTGCCACTGAGGAATCTTCCGTACTTCCTTCCTCAGTAGCTGCTTGGATAACTTCTTGCTGTGATGTTTCTACGGTCGTACCAGCAGGTTCCTCAGTTGTTTCTGGTTCGGTGATTTCCGCAATTGTCGTTTCTGCGGTTTCAGGTTGTGCTGATAGTGCTGAGGTATCTGCTACATCAGGTAAGGTTTCTACTACCTCGGCTTGTTGTTTTTGCTGAATATTTTTGTAAGCAGCTTTAGCAAACGCTAACAAGTCTGCCGTTGTGTCTGGTGCAGTTTCATCTATTGATGTTGGCGTTTCGGCTGGCTCTGCTTGGGGTTCTTGTGCAGGAGGAGTTTCTTCCTGTTTCTTATCAGAGGGAGTGTCAGAGGAATCGTTATATTGACGACGGAACCAATTAAAAACCATTGCAGCAGTTTTAGTTGTTATATGAGTTATGAGTTATAAGTTATGAGTTTAATTTAACTTTGCACTTTTTCCTGGAGTGAAAACTTCCGGGTTATCCTCACCTTTTCAACGCAGTTTGAAAAGAATCGGTACAACAGAAGCTTTCCTCCGTTCGCGCAGTGTCTCCCCTTCTCCCAAAAAGAGAGGCTAGCACCAAGGGAGAAATTCCGCTCGGAGAAAGCCGCAGAAGCGGCTACAGACTTTGCTCTACGGTAGTATAGGAATTACGAAGTGGTACTAAGTAAGTTGGCACAATAAAATCAAACTATCTGAAGAAAAATGAACAAGGGTTTTAACCCTTATTATTGCCTCTTGCCTTTTGCCTTATCCCAAGGACAATTATTTACGTCGACTTAACTTATGCTGTTTTTTTCTGCTCAGTGACTCGGCGCAAAACACCATTAATAAACCGATGACCATCGTCTCCACTGTAGCGTTTGGCTAGCTCCACAGCTTCGTTGATGGCGATACTGTCTGGAACTCCTAAAAACTTCATTTCTGCCACAGCGATTTGCAAAATATCGCGGTCAATTTGGGCCAAGCGAGTTACTTGCCAATCTACTAAGGCAGTAGAAATGAGTTCATCTATAATGTGTCGATTTTCGTTAACGGTAATCACAAGCTCTTTAGCGTAATTCCGAACTCCCTTGTCCTGATTAGCTAACTGAATCAATACTGGGAAATCAACTGCGGTACCCAACTGATTGATTGCTGTCTGGGTGCAGGCGATCGCTTCTTGAAGCATTGTTCTGGCAGTATTGAGATCGGAGGCCCGAGTTTGGCTACTTAAGAGGCGCTCGTTGCTGCGTTGCAGTTCACCTGCGGCATTATCGAGGGTATCTTGCACTTCTGAGGTCAGAGTGCGTACTGCTCCTAGCACCAACTTGGATACTAGTTGATCGTCTTCCAATTTATCTAATTTCTTTGGGTTGACTGGCAATTGGCTAAGGCTTAAAAGCGCCAATTCACGAGCAATTTGCTGGGGTTTACGAGGTTGCATAAAACTGAGGGGTGCTTGTGCGAGAACTGATTAATTAGGCGGGACAAATTTATAATCATATCAATTTTGGCACAGTCAAACAACAACATTACGCATTTACTTGTGACTTTGCCAGATTGATTTTAACTAAAACTATCTTCTGACTTTCTTTGCTCCTGCAAGAGGATATGGAGAAAACGAACTCTTTTTCTGGTTAAATTCCACACATTGAACTTAAATGCCGTAAGCGAAAAACAGGTCGCAAGAGAAAGATTTGGGTCTTGGGAACCACTACTTCTGACAAAAGGAGGGAATATAAGACCAATAAAACTACGGAGTTTTATTGCCTATTCCCGATGAATTGCGAGAGCTTACACCATACTTGGATAATTCACGTTTCTTCAACGGGAATAATCTGCGGCTTGATTTCGTCGTGTTTTACTTCTAGTGTGGATTCGGGGAAAAGCAAGGGCGTATTGGGGGCGACAATGCCACCTGATACAACTATTTTAAAGGCATCTTCAATCGAGATGGAGAGGTTCACTACCTCGTCTTCAGGAACTATTGCGTACCATCCGGTAGTCGGATTCGGGGTAGTAGGGATAAAAACACTTAGCACGGGGCGAGAGATCTGGGCTTGGATATCACTGCTGATTGCACCAGTGACAAAGGCGATCGCCCAAATTCCTCGACGGGGATACTCTACCAAAATTACCCGGCGAAACTTGCCATTAGAATCCTTTAGTATGGTTTCTAAAAGCTGTTTGAGAGTTTTGTATACCTGTCCCGCTAAAGGAATTGCCTGTAATAACCGCTCACCAAAATCTAACAACCACCGCCCAGCAATATTGCGAGCCATCAAGCCCATTAACAAGATGCTTAGTAGCGGCACAGCCAATCCTACTAGTAAATTCAGTAAATTTACTAAAATTGGGTTTAAGCCATCAAAGGGATTCAGTTGTTTGGGTATTTGGGTGAGGAAGTTGATTACCCAATTAGCAATGGTAATTGTCAGCCAGATAGTGGTTGCTAGGGGAATTACTACCAACAAACCAGCAATCAGGTCGTTTTTTAAGTCCTGTTTTAGGCGATCGATTACCAAGCCCCGATTCTCCTGTTTTAAGCTAGAGGAACTTTTGTTATTGGTATCCATACCAGCAAATTCATCAAATAGCAAAGGCTTTACTTGAAGCAGCTTCTACCGCAAGTTACTTAACTGTCCAAGAAGCTAGCAGCTGGGCTGCTGCCGCAAAAACACGTACTTGTTGCTGGAAATCAGCTATTTTCCTACAAGCATACACATAGACATCAACCAATCCGATAGCGGCTGGTTATTTCCAGAAGATGTTACTTTTCTTTGTAAGACTTGTAAATGATTGTTGCAAGCCCTTAGGTATTACTAATCTACCGCGCTCAATCAAAAGCTGCTCATGATTGTGAAAGTACCAGCAGGTAAACTAAGGAATTATTTTATCTGTCAGTCATTCACATTTGAGCAAGAGCGGCTTTTATGAAAATGTTCTGTTAAAAATATTAATTTATTATGCTAGTTCTCGTTTAGGTGGAAAACGCGATAAGGACGCATAGCTAGCTGTGCGTCCCTCTGAATTCTGATTTTGCGATCGCGTACCAGTCAGCCGTAACCGATCGCTGCTTCTAATCTCCAGTCGCCTTTACGCGACATCAACCTGTGTAGTTTCAGAATCCGCACACTGCAACTGTTGTGTACTCTCTTGCGCCAGAATTGCTGTTGCGTCTAAATTGGGTTTTGGTAGATACTTCATTTCCCAAACTTTGAGCAAAATCAGATATTCGTAGAATGCCTGCAATGTACACCAAGCAAGTCCAGCGTGTCCATCTAAACAGCCGCCTAATATAAAATACATATATACAAACCGTAGCAACGGTCTGGCGGGTAAACGCAAAGACAAATCTTTTAGGGCGCGGCGTTTTTCGACTTCCGATTTGCCAAAAAATAAATCTCGCCAGTTTACGTTTCCCTGTTCTAGTTGATACAGCGTTTCTTGAGCTTCATCTGTAGAATAACGGTTATGCTTGTCAATCCAGCGGCTCAAGCCTTTGCTACAAGTGTAGTGTGGGTATGTTTCTTTTAAAAAGCTAGTTGCACCCTCACAAACTTCCCGTTCAGTATGGCCGTAGTCTGTAAACCAGACTTTACCGTGGCGGAAGAGGCGCATTTGGTAACGGGGATACTGTGTGCTGTAACGAATCCAGCGATTCATGAACATGACACGTTCAGCCACGTAGTAGCCGATGTAGTCTGGATTCTGACTGGCCTTTTCGCATTCCGCGAACAGTTCTGGTGTCATGCGCTCGTCAGCTTCGAGAATGTAAACCCATTCGTGCTTCCGGGGGATAGACTCTAACATCCAGGTGCGTTGGCGTCCGTGGCTTTCAAAAGCGTGTTGGACGACGCGAATGGGATAGCGACTGGCAATTTCTACAGTGCGATCGCTACTGCACGAATCCACAACAATGATGTCATCCGATAGCATCGCCGATTCGATACAAGCAGCAATATCTAACTCTTCGTTATATGTCAGTATGTAAATTGAGAACATTACCCAAGTTTTATAGCGATTTTAGTCAGTGATAATTGCCTTTTTATTGTTATTAGCTATTAGGCGTATGGCAGTATAAGCCATCAATAATTATTGGATACGTCCTACTGCCATACCGATAGTGCATTAACGTGCGGTAGCTCTAGGTTTACCACCTTGTATAGCACCTCTACCTTTTAAGCCTGTCCAGCCGATGATAATGTAACCAATGGACAACAGCAAACTGCTAATCCCAATCCGCAGTCCAGATTTCCAAGCAGTATCTTTAGCTTGTTTCTCTGCTTCGTCTCTGCGCTGGCGAACTTGGCTCAGTTGTTGAGTTCGCAGCGTTTGAATATCTGTTTGTTGTTGGATAGCTTTGTCAAGTACTTGAGGATCTGTTTTAGCCTTCTTCAGTAACTCTTTTATATTTGCTGGAATTTGAGAGCTTTCAAGTGCTTGCTTATATCTCTGATCATCTTTGAGTATTTCACTAAACTGAGCTTTGGTTTGGTTTCGCAGTTGCTCTAATTGAGCTTTTCCTTGCTCAGTATTTAGTTGTGCTTGCAATTGCGATAACCGAGTATTCAGTTGAGTTTCTGCCTGATCTGCTTCTTGGGTAATTCGGTTGAGTGTTTGAGTCTTAGCTTGATTGACGTTATTGAGGTGCAGGGGAAAAATCAGCAAGAACATCAACCCTAAAATACTTGAGAGGATCACGGCGGGAAATCTTAAATCGATACCTTGGGGGCGATCGCTTCCTGCATCAGCACTATCAATCCAATAGGCAGCAAACAGCAGCCCCAAACCAACTAAAGGAACGATTCCTCGATCAACTAGCGCTGTTGCCAAGTTAATTTGCCATACCCGATCAGTCGGTTGAAAGGGTAACAATAGAATCAAAAAGTCAACAAGAAACGACAAAATGCAGATTATTCCAACTACCTTAAGTGTGAGGGCAGTACTTACGGAAGCAAAACGGTTGACCATAGTTTTTCAAACTGGCGGTGAATACGAGTGATTTTCATATTTCAAGCTACTTAAATATTGTGCCCATGACCGTAACTGTTGTGTACAAATATAAAGCAGATTCAATATTGGTAAAGGCTATCTGCCTCTAGGTTTTCAACTAGGCCACAGTAGCATTTGTTATGTACAGTGTCTTCAGGAAATTCCTAGTGTTTTAAAATACTGACCTAGTGCGGGGCTGTAGAAAAAGGCTTATTAAGTATCTCCAAATAAAAATACTCAACTACTTCTTGTGCGGTGGGCATCTTGCCATTCGTGTCAAATTAACCTAGACGTTAGGTTTAGCAAGCGTTCTACTGGAGTTTAGACTACATCTCGCTGATTATTCCATCTCCCCTGCAAAGGCTTGTTCCCAAATCGGCAGATCCTCCGGTCGGTCAACATCAGCTAGAGGCGATAAGTTCACATGTGATAAATTTAGTTTCTGGGAAATGTCCACGGTTTTTTGGAATACTTGAGCAGTTCCCCACTCGATGTTAACGAATAACTCCGGGATGGGTTGACGCAAACCAATTAAGTAATATCCACCATCGATCGCAGGGCCAAGTACGAGGTCAAAGGCGTGTAACTTCTCAAACGCTGTGGCTAGAATCTGGGTATTCACTCCAGGACAATCTGTACCGATGATAATTACTTTTTCTGCTCCAGATTCAAAAGCATCGAAAAGCGATCGCGCCATCCGCGAACCTAGATCCCCTTCACCTTGAGACTGGTAAACTAAATCCAACCCCAGCCAGTCTTGCATAAGTTGCAAATCGCCACCTGCAAACCGCACTTCCACAGATATGGCAATGGTTTTTTGCAATTCTTGAACCTGAAATATTGTATATTCAGTCATCTGGCGTTGAAGATTGGCAGCACCAACAGTTCCCAAAGCAGGTATCAATCGGGTTTTTGTCTTACCTGGTTCTGGATAGCGGGTGAAAATAATCAAGTGCTGTTTTGGGTTTGCTGGTAAGTTCAGCACGCAATACCTTATTTGAATAAACTACAAATATCTTAATAGCAATAATCACCCTCATTGTTTGCTGTAGAGTGCTCTTTTGCCATTCGCATTGCTCCTAAAATCGTAGAGATATAGACGCAACGCTTAACTTTACCACCATACTGACTGGAGATAGTGATACTTCGCGGTAGCGAAACAATATTACCTCTGTAATCAAATTTAATTTGCCTAACGCCATTTGAGATTTGTAAGGTAGTTTCCGCATCTAAACGCACATTGTTATCTAAGTTATTCCAGTTAGCGTTGGATGGATTTACTGTAGCAGGATGAACTGCCCATTGAAGGATGCCATTTTGCTCACGAAAACTAGTTTGCCAAGTCACTTTTTCTTTGGTGGCTTGCCTTTGGGCTTGGCGCATTGCATAGTAAACCTCGTTTTGTGCAGTGTTGAGGCGGCGAGTCTCCACAAAAGTGAACCAGTTGGGTATTCCCAACGTGGCTAATATACCAATTAATAGAACAACTATTAACAACTCTGGTAGAGAAAAACCACTGCTAGAGGACTTATTCAAAAGATTTTTTGCATTAACTAGAGACTGTAAATGCACCTGGATATTCATTTTTGTCTTCTGGTGATTTTTCAGCTATCTAGCTGGTGAGCAATGTTTCAGTTTCTTGACTTCTGACTTTGCGCTCGTTAGTAATGCTATCAAGCAACGCAGGCATTAGCAAAATTATGATAATTTTCAATAATAGTTTGAAGGTGAAAGTTATACGCTTCAATCTTAAAGAGTCATTAAGGATATAATTCCACAAAAATTTAGCCGCAGCTAAACCCTTTTGTCTGTTAAATGGCTTTTGTAGGGATTTACATGTCAGGTATTTATATAAATTTGTTAGACTTAAATTCCAAGTATGCTTTGCTAAAGGTCTTTCTTTATATGCTCTCTCAAGTACCTGCAAGCAAGCTTTTTCTTGTCTGACAAGATTGGAAGAAACTGAATTAGCACTTATACGGTATAAGATTTGTACAGATGATACACATATAAAATCAAATTTACAGGCTAATCGTAGCCACATATCCCAATCTTGAGCAGCACTTAGACATTCATCAAATCCGCTTAATTCGATTAAAGCCTCTCTACGAATCAACGGATTGGAGCCATTCTCTAAAAAGTTTGTTACCAATAACTTTTCATAAACGTCTCCATTGGCGGTAAAGTGTGTACCAGAAAGGACAAATTCACTGTTTTCATCAATATAATTAGTCCAACTATAAGCAACTTTTGCAGTAACGTTTTCTTCCAGAGCCTTTAACTGAGACTGAAGCTTATCAGGTGTCCAAAGATCATCCGCATCTAAAAAACTAACAAATTCTCCAACAGCAAGGTTTAGCCCTCGGTTACGACTAATATTTCCGCCAGCATTAGGGTAAGAAAATACTTTTATTCGTGAGTCTTGAATTTCTGCAATAACATCTAAAGTGGAATCTTGTGAACCATCATTTATTATAATTAACTCCAAATTAGTAAAAGTTTGGTTTAAAACAGATTGAATTGTTTCTTTAATGGTTTTTTCGCTATTATAAGCTGGGATGATTACAGAAATCTTTACTGTATTGAAATTTGAATTAATCATTTTGTATAGTTGTATTTTCTAAAATTTTGTCTAGCTTCCATTTTAAAGAATAAAAAGGACTCATCATACTAGCCCAGTAAAAATTAATTTCAAAAAGTGCAATTAAATTACTTTTTAATTGCCCTCGATACTTAATAATATGTTGTAATACGCGATGTAAATTACCCAAGATAGTCTTAACCAAAACTATTGGTTTTTGCCAATTTTTAGCATTGATCAAGCGTAGCTGAAAAATACATAGACCACAACCACGTGCTAGTACTAGTAAGTAGTCTTTTTCTAGCCGCCAATGTGGAATTTGATGATCGATATGCATTGCAGGATTGTACCAAATTTCCCAACCTGCTTTGTGTAAGTATAAGAGAGCTTCTGTATCATCTCCGCTAACCATCAATTTACTAAGTCTTCCCTTAAAAACCAATTCTTCTGGAACACTTTCACACCAAGCTTGCTTACGGACTACTAGCGCAGCACCCGGAGGAAGTCTTAAATTATCTGCATCAAATAAATATGGTTCTATTCCGTGTTCTCTAATAGCTAGAAATGCTTGAATTCTTGTAAAATCCTTTGGGGGACTTACTTCAAAATTACCGTGAATTTGACCACTCCAAGCACCAGCTTGAGGATGCTCTTTGCCGAAAGTATAAGACTGTAAAACCCAGTCATTTGCTGGTAGGTTATCATCATCTACAAATGCAATAAACTCGCCTCTAGCTTCATTTATTGCCCGCATTCTTGCAAAGGCAATTCCCTGTTGCTTTTCCAGGAAATATTTTAACAAGAAATTTCTATTACCTATTTTTTGATAAGCCTGGATTACCTCATATGTATTATCGTTACTATTATTATCAATAATAACTATTTCCCAATTTATATTTTTTAGCCCCGTCTGATTAAAGAGTAAATCTAAAACTTTAGGCAGCCGTTTTGCACCATTATATGTAGGAATAGCCACAGTAAAATCTATATTTTTAAATATTTCATTCATATATTGATTTTCTAATTAGATTTTTTAGTTAAATAACCATTTTTCCACAGATAAAAAGGACTAATCAGGCTACTTACAAACAGTTGCATCTCACAAGCAGCGACTAAATCAGTTTTCAAAATAGTCCGATATTTGACCAAGTGTAAAGCAATTTTACGCAAGTCATTTATCATATAAGCTAAAAGAACAACTGGTCTATACACATGTTTGACATTTACCATTCTAGTTACATAACGGCTAAGTCCAATACCTCTAAAAAATGGAATTAAATAGTCTTTTTGTAATCGGGAACTGGGTATTTTGTGATAAATCTCCATTTCTGGGTTATACCAAATTTCCCATCCTGCCTTTTGGATATAAGACAACATTTCTAAGTCTTCACTGGTGAGCATATTACCTTTAACTCTACCAGTTAAAATACACTGTTCTGGTACACTTTCTAACCAAGCTTTTCTACGGATAACAAGTCCAGCAGAAGGTGGCAGTATTTTTTTAGCTGCTTCATATAACAGCGGTAAATTACCCCGTTCTGTAATTGCCAAAAAGGGAGCAATTCGCTGAAAGTTTTCTGGTGGTTCTACTTCCCAATCTGGGTGAATTTGGCTGCCATAAGCTCCCGCTTGAGGATATTTTTCACCAAAAGCATAAGCTGCGGATACCCAATTGGATAATGGGTAGTTGTCATCATCTAGAAAACCTATGAATCTACCTTTAGCTTCTGCAACTGCCCTTTTTCGAGCATACGCTGCACCTTGTTTTGGTTCAAAGCAATATTTTAAAGGGTAAGGATATTGCCAATTTTTTTGATATGCTTGAACAACTTTAGCTGTATTATCAGTGCTGTTATTGTCTACAACTATAATTTCCCAAGATAAATTTTCCGTATAAAGTTGGTTTTGTAGTCGCTCTAGTAGTTCAGACAAACGACTTTCACCGTTGTAAGTTGGGATAGCTACAGTAAAGTCAAGGTTTTCAGTCATTTGTCAAAAGGTATATTTTGATTAGGACGCTTTTTATATATTAAGCCGAGGGCTAATTTATCAATGGCTCTTAAATAAATATATCAAACATTAAAACTGCATATGATGTTTCAATTTTGCTATCAATGTGCAGTTTTATGCTCAGTATTATTGCTTATTTTTATAAATTTAGGCTATGAAAATTACTTAGTTACATTGGGAGTCTTTTGCTGTCATCATTGAGCCTAAGAGAGTTTTCACAATGACGCATCGCTTGACGCTACTGGCAGATGTAGAATTTGTAGCAGTTGGTATAGCTACGACTATTTTTAACCCAGGTGGCTCTGTTCCTGTCCCAAAGTATGAAGTTGGTAAAGCCCCCATATAGTCAAAGGTAATTTTTGTTGGCGTACTTGAAGGAGGGTACTGTACAGTAGAATCAGTAGAATTGACAGTGTTTTCGCCACTGAGATTTGCACCTAGTATAAATTTATCAGAGCTAATTCCTACATCCGTTCCTAAAGGTTTCCATGTGCTGATTCCAGTATCTGTACGATAAATAGCAACCTCTACATTTTTGGTTGTGCTATTTTTGCGAAAACTGATACTGTAGTTAAGTTTTTGCTTTTTAGCTTCGCGCTGTGCGTCTTGTAGTGCAGCTAAAACAGCGTCATTAGCTTTATTTAGCTGCTGTCGGTTCACAAAAGCAACCCAACCAGGAGCTGCGATCGCTGCTAAAATTGCTACCAATAACAGTACTACTGTTAATTCTATCAGGCTAAAACCAGCATCATGTCGATTGTAGCTATAGTGTCGATTTACTAAATATTGCTGCTTTTGTTTTGTTTTTTTGCTGTGTAACTGAAAATAATCGAATAATTTTAAACTAGGAATATTCTGCATACTATCCTGCTTTTATTAATCTTTGTCAAAGATAGAAGCTATTTGCTAAATATAAAGCTGCTTCCTTGAACCTTAATGTTTGCACTCGGAAAATAACTAGATTTACTCTCTGCGTAACGTACTTTAGTTTCATCTTCTAATAAGCGAGCTTGTGCGTTACCTCTTAAATAAACTTCAGCAGCACTTCTATTATTTGCGCTAACTGAATTTACACAAGCATAGAATCCTGTTCTGACAATGGTTGCTGTTGCTGCTGGAATTTGTCTAAAGCCATTAGAGCATGTCACTGCTGGCGCTCCCTGTACTGGTACTGTTGTTGTTTGATCTATAAAATCAACCAAAACTACGGGAACTTGTCCTTGTCCGTAAGTGTCCCCTGTTGCCAAACTATTTGTCCAACTATTCATTTTTGCTTGTAATGTTATACCCTTTTGTGATAAATCAAAAGGCTTAAAACCTTTATCTGGACAATACCCTGGTCTATATTTTTCAGTAAATCCAGTACAAGTAATACCACTACTATTTGTAACCCCATCTTTAATTTCCCATCTGGCGATGCGGGCAGCTTGAGACCAGTTAGTATTATCGTCTTTAATTAAATAGTAAGCTACCAATGAATATACAAAAGAATCATCTGTTTGAGATTCACCGGCAGTATTTGTACTTTGAACAGCGTCTTTGGTAAATTCTCGCTTCCAAAATACTAGAATTGGAACACCATCTGTTACCGGACGGATCTGGGAGTTGATAGCTGCTATACCTACATCATCGTATATATATAGTGCTTGTTGGAGATCGCGAGTAATATAATCTAGTGCTGCTCTAATTTCTTGCTCAGAGTTGGCTTTGGCTTGTTCCTGGCGGTCAGTGTTTAAAACGCTGATCATAAAACCTAGTAACGGCGTAATTACCAGGAATGCAATGATCATAGCTACTAGTAATTCAATCAGCGTGAAGCCACTATTTTTGTTTTGCTTGTGAGAGAGTTTTAGCTGAGTACTTAACAGCCACCTCAATATATTCATCTTGCTACATTTCTCCTTAGTGACGGATACTTAGTCATAAAATTATTTATGTTTGCTGGGTTAATTATTGACAACCACCAAGCCTTCCGCATAAAGCGCTATAGGAGCTTTGACCCCTAACAATTTCAGTTGTCATTTCTACTAGTGGTGCTTTGCGATCGCCTAATCCCCCAGTGAACGTTGCTGTTGTTTTTTGGTTGCCATTGTCATCAGAAGTTTTCTTGAGAGAGCCAAACTCTGCATCTGAACGATACACCCGAATTCCCAAACTATAGCCTTGACCTCTATCGATTTGAGCGGTACTCGTACTGATAGTTACATCTGATTTACCAAAAGCCTGAATGTAAAACTGCACTGGGCTGGTGTTTGTTTTGTACGTTGTACACTCAGTTGGGGGAGTGATTTTTCCATCTTTGTGAAAGCAATACAAATTAGTTGTGACTGTAGGGGCATTTTCGCTAGCAAGTAAAGAAGTTACATTTGATACTTGAGTTTCTGAAATTGTTTTAGACTTAATAGCATCAACGAAGGCTTTAGCCGCTCCTGTTGCCAATTCTATGCGTCTAGCTTGCACACGAGTTGCGGTTGAGATGACTAGGACAGGTGCGATCGCAACCAGCAAAACGCTAACCACGAGGATTGCCACCAGCGACTCAATGATCGTAAAACCAGACTGGCTAGACTGAGCAGATGATTCTTGTAGTTGGTGTGGGTTCATAGAAATTTAAAATCCAAAATCTAAAATAGTACTAGTACCGCTGCGAGTAATTCGTAATTCGTTTTTGCAAGGATTTCAGATATTTCAGATGGGTGGTTTATTTGCGCCGTGCTGTACTAGTGGTCTGTCCCATTAATTTTGAGGGGGTTGAGAAACGAACCGCAAAGGACGCAAAGGGCGCAAAGGAAGAAAAATTAAGAATGAGTTTACCGATCATATTTAATGAGACAGACCACTAGTGGTCTGTCCCATTAATTTTGCGGGGTTGGATAAATCTTTGACAGCTTAACTCTGGCATCTTCTGTACGAAAACGCCAATCTACACGAACTTGATTAATAT